>JANXZT010000335.1 GCA_025355395.1 Betaproteobacteria bacterium | reverse complement strand
CCCGCATTTCCGGACCGGTTACGCGCGAGTTGCGCACCGAGCGGTTCATGAAAATCGTGTCACTGGCGCCGGAGGTGCTCTGACCATGCGCAAGATCAAGAAGGGCGATAACGTCGTGGTCATCGCTGGCCGCGACAAGGGCAAGCGCGGCAACGTCGCGGCCGTCATCGATGATGGCCACGTGCTTGTCGCCGGCATCAATCAGGTCAAGAAGAACCAGCGTCCCAATCCCATGAAGAACGAGCAGGGCGGCATCGTCACCAAGGAGATGCCCATCCATGTGTCGAATGTGGCGGTGTGGAACCCCGTGACCCAGAAGGCCGACCGCGTCGGCTTCAGGATGCTCGAGGACGGCCGCAAGGTACGGTTCTTCAAGTCCAATGGCGAGCAGATCGGCGTCTGAATGCCAACCAAGCGGCGGCAACTGAGCGGCAGCGTTAGGCGATAGGAGATCGGGATGGCCCGTCTGAAAGAAATCTACAGGAAGGAAGTGGTGCCCGCACTGGTCGAGCAGTTCGGGTACAAGTCAGTCATGGAAGTGCCGCGTCTCGACAAGGTCGTGCTGAACATGGGTGTGGGCGAGGCCATCGGCGACAAGAAGCTCCTCGACAACGCGTCGGCTGACATGCAGAAGATCGCCGGCCAGAAGCCCGTGATCACGAAGGCCAAGAAGGCCATCGCCGGCTTCAAGATCCGCGAAGGCTACCCGATCGGCTGCATGGTGACCCTGCGCCAGGAGCGAATGTACGAATTCGTGGATCGGCTCATCTCCGTTGCGCTGCCGCGCGTGCGCGACTTCCGTGGCGTGTCCGGGCGCTCCTTCGATGGCCGCGGCAACTTCAACATGGGTGTCAAGGAACAAATCATCTTTCCCGAGATCGAGTACGACAAGATCGATTCCGTCCGGGGAATGAACATCACCATCACCACGACCGCGAAGACCGACGCCGAAGCGAAGGCGCTGCTTGCCGCGTTCAAGTTTCCATTCAGGAACTGAGGCCGACATGGCGAAACTGTCTCTGATCAACCGCGACGCCAAGCGCCGCGCACTGGTTAAGAAATATGCCAAGAAGCGTGAGACGCTTCTGGCGATCATGAACAACGCGAAGTTTTCCGAGGAGGACCGCTTTGCGGCGCGGCTCAAGATTCAGCAGCTGCCCCGCAACGCCAACCCCACCCGCGTGCGCAACCGCTGCGCGCTGACCGGGCGCCCGCGCGGCTACTACCGCAAGTTCGGCCTGGGCCGCAACAAGCTGCGCGAGTTCGCGATGCGCGGCGAGATCCCCGGCATCGTCAAGGCCAGCTGGTAGTCGAGCCAAATGAGTGTGCCAAATGAGTATCGAAGCAGGTGAGGTGAACGCATGAGCATGACCGATCCAATCGCCGACATGCTGACCCGCATCCGCAATGCGCAGATGCGTGAGGAGGCCATCGTCGCGATGCCCTCGTCCAAGGTCAAGCAGGCCATTGCCAAGGTGCTGAAGGACGAAGGCTACATCGACGCTTTCAAGGTATCCGGCGATGAGGTAAAGCCGCGTCTCGAGATTGCGCTCAAGTATTACGCCGGCCGCCCGGTGATCGAGAAGATCGAGCGGATTTCCAGGCCGGGGCTGCGCATCTACAAGAGCAAGGACGATATTCCGCGCGTCATGAACGGCCTTGGGATCGCCATCGTCTCGACTTCGCATGGCGTGATGACCGATCGAAAGGCACGGGCCTCCGGCGTCGGCGGCGAAGTGCTCTGCATCGTCGCGTGATGGATTTTGCAAGGCAGCTGAGCGAATAACGGGGAACAACGAACATGTCGCGAATCGGCAATCATCCGATCCCGCTGCCGGCGAAGGTGGAAATCACCTTGGCGCCGAGCGAAATCACGGTCAAGGGACCGCTTGGCACGCTCAAGCGGGGGTTGCCTTCGGGCCTGTCGATCGAGAAGGATGGCGACCACCTTGTTTGCAAGGCCGCCAACGCAGAAGTGAATGCCATGCACGGTACCCTGCGTGCGCTGGTCGCCAACATGGTCAAGGGTGTCACCGACGGCTTCGAGCGCCGGCTGACACTCGTGGGCGTGGGCTACCGGGCCCAGGCCGCGGGCGACAAGATCAACCTGTCGCTCGGCTTTTCGCATCCGGTCGTGCACAGGATGCCGCCGGGAGTGAAAGTCGAAACACCCGCGCAGACCGAAATCGTGGTCAAGGGCATCGACAAGCAGCAAGTGGGACAGGTGGCCGCCGAAATCCGGGCCTACCGTCCGCCGGAGCCGTACAAGGGCAAGGGCGTGCGCTATGTCGGTGAGCGGGTAGTGATCAAAGAGACAAAGAAGAAGTAATACCTTCGTCCAAAAGTGAAACCTGCTTTTGGCCGGAGATGTTTCCCTTGAATCGCGGCGAATTTGCCAATGGCGGCCCGACGATTCAAGGCAGCAAGTGCGAAAGGGACATCTGTGATCGACAAAAATATCGCTCGAGTGCGCCGCGCCCGCAAATCCCGGGCGCGCATTGCCGAGCAGCGCGCTATGCGGCTGGTGGTAAGCCGCTCGAACGCCCATATCTATGCCCAGATCATTGCGCCGACGGGTGACAAGGTACTGGCCAGCGCGTCGACGCTCGAAGCCGAAGTGCGCAAGGATTTGAAGAACGGTGGCAACAAGGCCGCGGCGGCGGCCGTTGGCAAGCGCATTGCCGATCGCGCGAAAACGCTCGGCATCGAGGCTGTTGCCTTCGATCGCTCGGGATACCGTTATCACGGGCGGGTGCAGGCGCTGGCCGATGCGGCCCGCGAGGCCGGCCT
>JANXZT010000321.1 GCA_025355395.1 Betaproteobacteria bacterium | reverse complement strand
GTTCCCGCGCGAGATCATGCAGGCGTCGTGGAAGGCGGCGAATGAGGTGTTCGACGAAACCTCTGCCAAGAACGCCAACTTCAAGAAGGTCTACGAGCCGTGGAAGCAATTCCGCGACGAGGACATCCTGTGGTTCCGCGTGGCGGAGCAGAATTTCGACACGTTCATGGCATCGGCGACGCAGCAACAGCGCGCCGCGCCGGCCAGTAGCGCCGCGCCCGCCAAAAAGTAACGTAATCGCCGCTGAATGCAAAAAGCCCCGTCGCGGGGCTTTTTGTTGATGGCGGCCGGTTATTTGCCTGCCGGGGGCGGGCCCTTCAACTGGTCTTCGAGGGATCGGGCCGCGCTGTCATCCTGCTGCTGCCCTTGCAATTGCTGCTGCAGCGGATCCGCCGGTGCGGCGTCGGGTGTGGCGGTGCCCGTTGTATCTGCCGTGCCCTTTGCATCCGGCCCGGGGCCGAATGAAGGCGCCTGCTGTGGTTCGCCACTGCTCTCGGCAGGCGGCAGGTTGATCTGGATCTTGGTCGGATCCACCGTGCTTTCGCCGGCCTTGTAGACCATCACCATCTGCGGAAACGTGATGACCAGTGCCACCATCACGATCTGGATCAGCACGAACGGCACCGCGCCCCAATAGATCTGCCCGGTTGTGACGCGCGCGGTAAGCCGCCCCGTGAGCTTGTCGAGATAGTCCTTGGCCGGCGCGACGCTTCGAAGATAAAAGAGCGCAAACCCGAACGGCGGATGCATGAATGACGTCTGCATGTTCACGCCGAGCAGCACTCCGAACCAGATGAGGTCGATGCCGAGCTTTTCCGCCACCGGCCCGACCAGCGGAATGATGATGAAGGACAGCTCGAAAAAATCGAGAAAAAATGCCAGGAAGAAGATGAGGATATTGACCACGATCAGGAAACCCAACTGACCGCCGGGAAGGTTGAGCAGCAGATGCTCCACCCACACGTGACCGTTGACGCCATAGAAGGTCAGGCTGAACACCCGCGCGCCGATCAGGATGAATACGACAAAGGTGGAAAGCTTGGCCGTGGTATCCATCGACTGGCGCAAAAGCTTCCACGACAGGCGCCGGCGGACGAGCGCCATGATGAGCGCGCCGCTCGCGCCCATTGCGCCGCCTTCGGTAGGCGTGGCGACCCCCAGGAAAATCGTGCCCAGCACCAAGAAGATGAGGGCTAGCGGGGGGATGAGGACAAAGACCACACGCTCGGCAAGACTCGACAGCAGCCGGATTTTCAGCACGCGGCTGAAGAGCGCGATGAAAAACGCGAGGCCGGCACCGACACTGGTGGCGACGACGATGACTTCATCCTTCGGCGCGTCGTCCGGGTAGTACAACTTGGCAAAGGCCACGGCAGCGATCACCGCCAGCGCCGTCAACACCAGCAACGATCGCGTGCCGTTGGTGCCGTCGGGCTCGCGCAACGTGCGAGCCTCCGGCGGCAAGGCCGGCGCCCATTGCGGCTTGAACACTGACACACCGATCGCATACACCGCGTAGAGCGCCGCCAGCGTGATGCCGGGAATAAATGCACCGGCGTACATGTCGCCCACCGAGCGGCCGAGCTGGTCGGCCATGATGATGAGCACGAGCGAGGGCGGGATGATCTGCGCCAAGGTGCCGGAGGCGGCGATGACGCCGCTCGTGAACCGGCGGTCGTAGCCGTAGCGCAGCATGATCGGCAACGAGATGAGGCCCATCGAGATCACCGACGCCGCCACCACGCCGGTCGTTGCCGCCAGCAGCGCGCCGACAAAGATTACGGCATAGGCTAAGCCTCCGCGCAGCGGCCCGAAGAGCTGACCGATGGTGTCGAGAAGGTCCTCGGCCATGCCGCTACGCTCGAGAATCAGGCCCATGAAGGTGAAGAACGGTACCGCAAGCAATGTGTCGTTGGACATGACGCCCCACACCCGCTCCGGCAGCGCCTGAATGAGAGAGGGCGTCAACAATCCCAGATTGATCCCGACCAGCGCATAGGCGATGCCCACAGCGGCGAGCGAAAACGCGACCGGATAGCCCAGCAGCAACACGACCACCAGACTCAGGAACATCATCGGCGCGATGTTGGCGATAAGAAAGGCCGTCATTTCGGCTCTCCCGCAGCGCGTGCGACGTCGGCGGCGACGGCCTGCTCGCCGCGGGCGCGAAGGATTTCCTCGGCGAGCTCTTCTTCGGCCGTTTTCGTGACGATCTTCTCGCTGGGATCGGGGATCAGGCCTTTGAGGAAAGCGATGCGCTTGATGAGCTCCGAGAGGCCTTGCATCGTGAGGAACGCAAAGCCGACCGGCATCAGGAGCCGCGCCGGCCAGATGATGAGTCCGCCAGCGTTAGTCGAGACCTCGTTGCGCTGCCAGGTGTCCACGAATACCGGCCAGGCCAGCCATCCGATCAGGATGGCCATGGGCAGCAGGAAAAAGACCGTCCCGATAATATCGATCCATGCCTGCGCGCGTTTGCTCAAGCGGCCGACGATGACATCGATGCGCACATGCTCGTTGCGCAGCAGCGTGTATCCCGCGCCGAGCAGGAACACGGCGGAGAAAAGATACCACTGGATTTCGAGCAGGCCATTGGAGCTCCAGTTGAACGCCTTGCGCACCACGGCGTTGCCGGCGCTGATCAGAACCATTGCAAGGATGATCCAGTAAAGGACCTGTCCGAACCGCTCGGTGCAGCGGTCGATGAGCCGGGAGGCGGCAAGCAGAGCGCTCAAGGGTTTCCCCCTTTTGGGTTATCGACGGCGGTATCAGCCGCCGTTCGCAAGGAATGATCCGGCTTGGCTTTGAGGTCGGCGGGCGGCCCGGCGATTATAGGGGGTTTTGAATAGGCAACACGCATCGACGGGCGAGCGATTGCGTCCGAGGAGACAAGCAGTCAGGGCAAAAGACACGTGAATGATAAAATCGAAATTGCCGGCGCTCCGCCGTGTCGCCCGGATGCCACCCATGTTCCATCGATCCATTTCCCTCGCCCATGCCGATCCCGCCCTGTGGGCGGCCATTGCTGCCGAAAATCGGCGCCAGGAAGATCACATCGAGCTGATCGCCTCGGAGAATTACGCAAGCCCTGCGGTGATGGCCGCGCAAGGCTCGCAGCTCACCAACAAGTACGCGGAGGGCTATCCCGGCAAGCGCTATTACGGCGGTTGCGAGCATGTCGATATCGCCGAGGAACTCGCCATCGCCCGGGTGAGGAAGCTCTTTCATGCGCAGGCGGCCAATGTTCAGCCCCATTCCGGTTCGCAGGCGAATCAGGCGGTGTTCTTCGCGGCACTCAAGCCCGGCGATACGATCTTGGGAATGTCCTTGCCGCATGGCGGCCACCTGACCCACGGGTCGCCGGTGAACATAAGCGGCAAATGGTTCAACGTCGTTGCCTATGGCCTCCACCCGGATACCGAGCTCATCGATTACGACGCGGCCGAGGCGCTCGCTCATCAGCACAAGCCCAAGCTCATCATTGCCGGCGCTTCCGCCTATTCGCGTGTCATCGACTGGAAGCGCTTTCGCGCCATGGCCGATGCGGTAGGGGCGTTGTTGATGGTGGACATGGCGCACTATGCGGGTCTCATCGCCGCCGACGTCTACCCTTCGCCGGTCGGTATCGCCCAGTTCGTGACCAGCACCACCCACAAGACGCTGCGCGGTCCGCGCGGCGGTTTTGTCCTCACCACCACGGAGCATGAGAAGGCCATCAATTCAGCTGTCTTTCCCGGACTGCAGGGTGGCCCGCTGATGCACGTGATCGCCGCCAAAGCCGTTGCCTTTGGCGAAGCGCTCTCCAAGGATTTTCGCCGCTATCAGGAGCAGGTGGTCGAGAATGCCCGCGTACTTTCCAAGGTCCTGCAGGAGCGAGGATTGCGCATCGTGTCCGGCGGCACCGACAGCCATATGTTCCTGGTCGATCTTCGGGCAAAAAAGATCACCGGCAAGGACGCCGAAGCGGCGCTGTCGCGAGCGCATATCACGGTCAACAAGAACGCCATTCCGAACGATCCGGAAAAACCGTTCGTCACCTCCGGCATCCGCATGGGCAGCCCGGCGATTACCACTCGCGGGTTTACCGAGATCGAGACCGAAGAGCTCGGTCATCTCATCGCCGACGTGCTCGATGCACCGGCCGACGAAATCGCCGTGAAGCACGCCAAGGCCGGAGTCGCGGCGCTGACGGGGAAGTTTCCGGTCTACGGCTGACGGCCGAAAATGAAATGCCCCTTCTGCACCAGCGCCGATACGCAAGTGATCGATTCCCGCGTGTCGGAGGCGGGGGACAGCATCCGGCGGCGGCGGCGGTGCCTTGAATGCCAGAAGCGGTTCACGACGTATGAAACGGTCGAGCTGCGGCTGCCGCAGGTCGTCAAGACCGATGGCACGCGGTCCGATTTCGACGCGGGCAAAGTGCTCATCGGATTCACCCGTGCGCTGCACAAGCGGCCGGTGCCCACCGAGTTCATCGATCAGGCCGTCCACCGG
>JANXZT010000290.1 GCA_025355395.1 Betaproteobacteria bacterium | reverse complement strand
TGACGCCCGCGCCGCCCGCGCCCGGACCGACTTCACGTAGCGAAGAAATGCGATCGTTGAGGCCCATGCCCGCCAGCGACCGGTAATCGCCCGGCGACAGCGTCACGCAGCGGCCACGGAAATTGATCTCGGTGCAAAACTGCCAGGTCCCGCTGCGCACCGACGCAGAAGAGGCTTGGTCATTGAAACCGTAGCGGTTGAAATCGCCGACGGGCTGATCGATGGTGACCGCGCGGCCGCGAAAATTCTCGTCCGCGTAAATCGTCACCTGGGCGACGGCGGCCCCGGCGAAAACGATCATCAGTGCGAACGTGATGTGGGCTAACCAATGCTTCATGTTGTCTCCTCCATGGGGTTGGCGCGACCGGCTGGTGGCCACCTGCCGATCAAGTCTAGGGACGGCAACGCGGCTGTGATGTCAGCGGAAGCAACGTTCACCATGGGGATTTCGCTGACAGCGCGAGTTGTGCTTTGCAGTGGGTAGCGGTCGGGAACAATCTGCCCGTCGCGCCGGGAAATCGTACGCCCGCGGGGGATGCCGCACCACGTTCTAAAGTGACGGTTGCAGGCTCTGGGCGGCGCCCGATGCGCTTGGCGTCGGCCCCCGGGCGTCAGGAGGCTGCCAGGGCCCGTTACTTGCTTGGTGCTTCGGACTTGGCTCGACCACCTTCTTCCACGCCCTGCGCCCACTTTTCCGTGCTGCCCCCCTCGATTAATTCCGGATCGGGTTCTGCGCCCTTCGACCCGCAGCCCACGCGATTACCCTCATGGCGCTAGGACGCACCGATTTTCCGGACCTGTCGACCGTGGAACCGACGGCCACCGAGGTGCCGGGGAGCGACGCACTGCCGGCACTGTCACAGCGCACGCTCAATGCCCTTGGCGTTCCGCTCGCCTATGTCGATCGTGGGGAGCGATACCGCTTTGCCAATCGCACGTTCCTGGAATGGACCGGCAGGCGCGCCGAGGAAGTCATCGGCCACCAGCTGTTGGAGGTCGTGGGCCGTGACACCTATCAACTTTATCAAGCCTATCTGCAATCTGCGCTGCGCGGCGAGCGCACGGGATTCGAGCGCCAGCTGGTTGCGCCAGGACGCGCGCCGTTCTGGATTCGGGTCGAATACTACCCCGACTACGGGCCGCAAGGCAGCGTTCGCGGCGTGCTGGTCATGTATTCGGACATCGACGAGCTGAAACGCGTCGAGATCGAATCCGGTCAGCGGGAGCACCGGTTGCGGCTGGTGACCGACAACGCCGGCTCCGCCATTTTCTATCTCGATCGGCAGATGAGGATCCGCTTTGCCAACCAGCCGTTTGCCGACGCCGCGGGCACCACCGGCGACGCTCTGGTCGGCCGGCCGATCGAGGAAGTGTTGGACACCGACGCGTGGCGAGAGCTGCAGGGCTATCTGGAGCGCGTGTTTGCCGGCGCCAAGATGACCTACGAGCGCCGCGAGCGCACGGCGACCGGCGAGCTTCGATGGGGGAGGGTAACGCTTTTTCCCGACCGGCATGGCGGACGTGTCGTGGGAGCCTTCGCGGTTCTCACCGACATCGAGGACGACGTACGGGTGCGCGAGACCTTGAAATCGCAGGAAGCGCACCTGCGCCTTTTTGCCGACAACATTCCCGGCCCCATCGCCTACCTCGACCGCGGACTTCGCTACACGTTCTGCAATCAGGCGTTCGCCAACTGGCTGTGCAGCGCCCAGCGTGAGATCTACGGCAAGACACCGAACGAAGTAATGCCGCCCGACGTGGCGGCGTTCCTGCGCCCGATATTGAAGCGTGCGCAGGCGGGCGAGCACGTCGACTACGAGCGGGTCAGCACCACCACCGAGGGTGAGCGGCGGTGGATGCACGGCCGTGTGGCTCCCGATCTTGACGCGAGTGGTGCCGTGCGCGGGCTTTATTGCACCGAGTACGACATTCACGATCTCAAGCTTACCGAGCAGGCGCTCGCGGCCCGCGAGGAGCAGCTGCGCCTTTTCACCGACAACATCCCCGATCCGGTGGTCTATCTCGATCCTGAGCGCCGCTATCTCTTCGTGAACGAGGCCTTCCTGCAACTCACCGGGCTCGATCGCGACGAGATCATCGGGCGCGAGCTGGCCGACGGTGCGGCGGGCGAATCGTCACTGATGCTTGCACCTTACGTGCAGCAAGCCATGACCGGCGAGCACGTAGCCTACGAGCAGCCAGTAGTTGATATTCTTGGCCGGACGCGCTGGATGCGCGCGCGAATCGTTCCCGACTTGAAGTTCGACGGCACGCTCAATGGTCTCTACGTCGTCGCTCACGACATCACCGATTTGCGCGAGGCGCAGGACGCGTTGGCGGCGCGAGAGTCGCAGTTGCGGGCGATCATGGACGGCGTGCCGGCTCCCGTTGCCTATATCGATCTTGAGGAGCGCTGCCAGTACGTCAACCGCAGCTTCCTGCAGTATTTCGGGCTCGATCCGCTGCAGGTCGCCGAGCTCCGGTTGCGCGACGTCGTCGGCCATGGCATCTATCAGAGTGCGCAGGCAATGATTAGTCGCGCGCTCGCCGGTGAGCCGACGGCGTTCGATCGCATCGTTGCCGGCGGCGACGGCGCGCGGCGCTGGATGACGATCCGCCTCGTGCCCGATTCCGGTGCCAATGGCGAGGTGCATGGCGCCTTTGTGCTGATGCACGACATCCACGGCCTGAAGCAGGCGCAGGAGGCGTTGCGTGTTTCCGAAGCCGAGCTCCGGCTCATCATGGATAACGTGCCGGCGCGCGTGGCCTACATCGACCGGGGCTACCACCTGCGCTTCCTCAACCGGCATAACGAGGACTGGCTGGGTGAAAAGCGAAAGACGCTGACCGGAAGGCTGTTGAGCGATGTCGTCGGCGAATCGCGGACCGCCCAACTACGCCCGTTGTTCGAGCAGGTGCTGGCAGGCGAAGTGGTATCGACCGAGCAATTGCTGGCACAGCCCAGCGGCGAGCCGCGCTGGGAATCGGTTCATTTGGCACCCAATCGCGATGCTGAAGGCCAGGTAATGGGGATTTACGCCGTGCACACCGACGTGCATGAGCAAAAGCGCAACGAGGAGGCGCTGCGCCGCGCCAACTGGATGCTCTCCTCGCACATCAACAACACGCCGCTCGCCGTGCTCGAATGGGACCGCGATTTCCGGCTGGTGCGCTGGTCGCCGCAGGCACAGAACATCTTCGGCTGGACCGTCGAGGAAGTTCTCGGAATGCCCCTCACCGACAACTTGCTGGTGCACAAGGAGCATCTCGAGCAGATGACGAGTGTGGTCGAGCAACTGACGACCGGTCGCGAGCCGCGCGCAACCGGCCTTCTGCGCAATCACCGCAAGGACGGCGCAACGATCTGGTGCGAGTGGTATCACTCCTGCCTGCTCGACAGCGAAGGGCGGCTCGCGTCCATCCTGTCGTTCGTGCAGGATGTCTCATCGCGGATTCAGGCCGAGGAGCGGCTGCAGATCATGGCCACGCGCGACGTGCTGACGGGCCTGCCCAACCGGCTGTTGCTGCACGAGCGATTGGCGCAGGCCATCGCGCTCGCCAAGCGCACGAACCGTCGCGTGGGGGTGCTTTTCATCGATCTCGATCGCTTCAAGAACGTCAACGACACCCTCGGCCATCGCATCGGTGACGAGTTGCTGAAACACGTGAGCAGTGCATTGTCGGCGGCCGTGCGCGAAAGCGACCTGCTCGCGCGCCTGGGCGGTGACGAATTCATGGTCATCGTGGAAGACTTCGAGGATCCCGCCATCCTGGGGCGCATTGCCCAGAAGCTTCTGGACGCGGTGGCGCAACCATTCATGATCGAGGACAACGAGATCGATGTCACCTCGTCGATCGGCATCAGCGTCTATCCCGACGATTCGGACGACCCTGAAGAGCTCCTTAAACACGCCGACGTCGCGATGTATCGCTCGAAGGAGCTTGGGCGCAACACCTACCAGTTTCTAGAGGCGGATCTGGCGGCGGACCGGTTGAAGCAGCACACCCTCGAGCGCGCGTTGCGGGCGGCGCTCAAAGACGGTGCATTGCAACTGCATTACCAGCCGGTGGTTCGGGTCGAGGATGGTCAGGTGGTCGGAGCAGAGGCGCTGCTGCGTTGGGAAGATGCAACCCTGGGCGAAATTCCGCCATCCGTTTTCATCCCGCTCGCGGAGGAGTCCGGACTTATCCATGCGCTCGGCGAGTGGGTGCTGCGGACCGCGGCGCGGCAATGCGCGGCCTGGCACAAGTCGGGACTGCCACTGACCGTTTCGGTGAACCTGTCGGCGCGACAGTTTTACCGCGAAGATCTCGTACACCGGATTCTCGGCATCGTGCGCGGGGTTGGTTGTAAACCAGCGTGGATCGAGCTCGAGGTCACCGAGACAAGCCTGCTGCACGACCTCGATGCCATTCGCAAGGTGCTGGCGCAACTGCGCGATGAGGGTTTCACCGTCGCGATCGACGACTTCGGCACCGGTTTTTCGTCACTTACGCATCTGAAGCATCTTCCAGTCGACACACTCAAGATCGACATTTCTTTCATCGCCGATCTGGAGACGGATGCCGGCGATGCCGCCATCACTGAAGCCATCATTGCCTTGGCCACGGGTCTCGGGTTGCGAGTGGTGGCGGAGGGCGTGGAGACAGCGGCGCAACTCGACTTTCTACGCAAGCGCGGCTGCCATTGCGTCCAGGGGTTCTGGCTAAGCCGCCCGTTGCCGGTGGAAGAATTCGCGAAACTCGCACGCACCCCGGCGTTACGCAGGTCGTGATCGCGGGTGCTACCTATCGCAGCGATGCCACTATTCAAGCGTGACCCTGAGACGTTGGCTTTACGCCAGCGCGTCGAGCCATTCGAGGAGTGCCGTGGCGCCTCGCTCCCAGTGCCGCTCCAGCATCAGCATGTGCGCGAGTCCTTCGACCATTACCGGCTCCACGCCATGATGGCGTGCCGTCGCGCGCACATCGCCGGGCGTGCAAATGCGATCCCCCTCGGCACCCAGCACACACACCGGAACATCCGGTCGCTCCGGCAGTTGCCAGTGCAGGCGCAATGAGAGATCCATCAGTGCGCGTGGCGATTCCTGGCCCAGATGGCGTTCGGCTTCGGCCAGGATTTCGGCACGCACATCGGCGCTGAAATAGTACGGCCGCAGGGCGCGCAGTACTTCGCTCGTGAGTCGTCCTGGATCGAGCTGACTCATACCCATCAGATAATCGGGGCGCTGCGCCGCCAAGCGTGCGGCCACCACCAGGAGTCCGTTCGGCGGCACCGGTGCCAGTAATGCCGCGCCGCGCAAGGGCCGGGTCGCCAGCAAGCGCTCGACTACGGCCGCACCCATCGAGTGCCCGATCAGCACTGGCGATGCCGTGAGCTCCGACGCCACGCGCTCGACATCAGCGGCATAGTCGTCGAGCCCCGCGACCCACAGCGAATCGTGGCCTCCCGAAGCCCCGTGTCCGCGAAGGCTCACGGCGTACGATGGATACCCGCGCGCCGCGAACCAGGGCAGGAAATGCGGCTCCCAGCACCAGCTGTCACAGAAACCGCCGTGCACGAACAAAAGCGGTGGCCGATCGCGGCGCGCCTTCTCCGGCGTCGGCAAGTGGGCCCGCATCTCGAGGTTGCGCTCAGCAGGAAGCACGATGCAGGTTGGCAAGACAACGCGGATGGAGTAGAAGTCGCGCCCCGACGCTGATGCTGGCAAAATGGCGATGCCCGGCAATGTCGCGCAATCCGGTGATGGGGCGCGGCAGCCGCAGGAACATGGCCGTGGCGATACGGTCTATCCCCTTGCAGGATTCGATTGCGGCAGCATGGGTACCGAACCCGCGCGCCGCGCCATAGCGCCCCTTATCCCGATTCTCAACACGACCGTTGTCGCGCCCGATCTCTCGATTACTCAATGCCCATGCCTTTCGTTGCCAGGAAAAGAGGGCCCATTCTGCCAGACGCGACGCTCACGCCCGCCACCGCCGTGTACGACCCGGCCTGCAGGCGTTGTCCACGGCTGGCGACCTTTCTCGATGCGGTGAAAGCGGAATACCCGACGTATTTTTGCCGGCCGGTGCCACCGTTCGGCCCGCTCGGTGCAGCGCTGACCATTGTTGGTCTCGCGCCCGGATTGCACGGTGCCAATGCCAGCGGCCGCCCATTCACCGGCGATTACGCCGGCATCCTGTTGTTCGAGACGCTTCACGCTTACGGCTACGCGACCTCGCCGGTCGCCATTGGCCCCGAGGATGGACTGCAGCTCGTGAACTGCCGCATCACCAACTCGGTGAAGTGTCTGCCGCCAGGCAACAAGCCATTGCCGGCCGAAGTTCGCGAATGCAATGGGTATCTCGCCGCCGACCTTCAAAGCGTTCCCGATTGCGGCGCGCTTCTCGCGTTGGGGCGTGTGGCGCACGAAGCCGCCGTGCGCGCATTGAAGCTCAAGTCGTCGGCCTTTCCCTTCACCCACGGCGCATGCCATCCACTGGCGCGCGGCACCGCGCTTTTCGACAGCTACCATTGCAGCCGGTACAACACCAATACCGGCCGTCTCACGCCTGCCATGTTTCGGAGCGTGTTCGACGCCATCGCGGCGCATTTCGCGTCGTCGGCGCGTCCGGCAGCGGCGCGCGTTGCCTGAATATCGGCCATGACAGCTCCGGCTCCGCCTGCCGCAGCACCACTCGCCGTCACCACCCCGTTCGACGCGCGGGAGGTGATGGTCTCGCTCCCGCATCGACCCGGCGTGTACCGGATGTTCGATGTCGCCGGCGAAACGCTTTACGTGGGGAAAGCGCGCGATCTCAAGAAGCGCGTGTCCAGCTATTTCCAGAAAAGCGGCCACGAAACGCGCATCGCGGTGATGGTGGCGCAGGTGGCACGGGTGGAGACGACCGTCACCCGTTCGGAGGGCGAGGCGCTGCTGCTCGAGAACAATCTCATCAAGGCGCTGGAGCCGCGCTACAACATCCTGTTCCGAGACGACAAGAGCTATCCGTACGTCTGTCTGACCGGCGAGACATTTCCTCAGCTTCGATTTCATCGCGGCAAGCTCGACCGCCAGCACCGCTACTTCGGCCCTTTTCCGAGCGCGGGGGCGGTGCGCGAAGGCATGGCGCTGCTCCAAAAAGTGTTTCAGTTGCGAACCTGCGAGAACACGGTATTCGCCAATCGCTCGCGGCCTTGCATGCTGCATCAGATCGAGCGCTGCAGCGCGCCGTGCGTGGGCCTTATTTCGGAAGAGGAGTATCGGATCGACGTTCAAAGCGCGCTCTTGTTCCTGCAGGGCAAGACGACCGAGGTTTTGGCCCAACTCCAGTCGCAAATGGAGGAAGCAAGTGCCACGCTCGCCTTCGAGCGCGCCGCGCGCATCCGCGACAAGGTCACCCGGTTGCAGCAGCTCCAGTCGCGGCAATTCGTGGAAAGCGCCACCGCGGGTGATCTCGACGTGGTGGTGGCGGCGGCGGAGCAGGGACTGGTGGCCGTGAACCTGGTGATGATTCGCGGCGGACGACATGTTGGCGATCGCACCTTCTTTCCGCAACACGCCGATGCGTCATTGCTCGACGAAGTGGTCTGCGCCTTCCTGGACCAGCATTATGTCGAGCGCCCGGTGCCACCCACCATCGTGGCGCCCGGTGCGGGCGATCACCAAACCCTGGCCGAGGTGCTCTCACTGCAGGCGAGCCAACGCGTGCAGATCGTGAGCAATCCGGGAGGAGAGCGCCGGGTGTGGCTGGCCATGGCAATGCAGAATGCGCAATTCGCCATCGGCCAGAAGCTCGCCCAGAAAGCGACGCAGGAAGACCGGCTCGCGGCATTGCAGACGGCCCTCGGGTTGCCGCCCTCGGCGCAACGTATCGAATGTTTCGATGTCTCGCACACCATGGGTGAGCGCGCCGTCGCGTCGTGCGTGATCTTCGATCGGCATGCCATGCAGACTTCCGAATACCGCCGGTTCAATGTCGCGCCGATTGCCCCCGGCGACGATTACGCCGCGATGCGTGAAGCCCTGAGCCGCCGCTGCGCGCGCATCGTGGAAGGAGAATACCCCGCACCGGACCTGCTGGTCATCGACGGTGGCAAGGGACAGGTGGGCATCGCCGCCGAGGTGCTGGCCGAGCAGGGGTTGCATACGACCCGCCTGATCGGCATTGCCAAGGGTCCGGAACGCAAACCCGGTGAAGAGGACATCGTGTTCCC
>JANXZT010000287.1 GCA_025355395.1 Betaproteobacteria bacterium | reverse complement strand
ATCCACAGTCCGGGGAGCCGCTGCGGAACGAGCAACTCATGATCGAGCGAAGTGATTTCGGCCGCCGCGGGCAGCACGACTTCCAGTCCCGGATTCTTCAGCGCCGTCTCGTCCGGCCGCTCGCGCCAATATGTTTTCACGGACTTGTCAGGGCGCGTCACGCGCAGCACGAACGCGCCGTCCTCGCAACCGCGTACGAGCGTGTCGAGAATGGCTGTGCGGTTGAGCATCTTGGGTAAGTGCGCGAACTGGGCGAACGCGCCGACGAGCGTTTTCACCCATTGCGTGGTCTCACCTTTGCGCCACAGGTTATACGGGCCGTCCGGCAGCAGCGCTTCAGCAGTGATCGCGGTGTCCTGAATTCTCGATCGCGAGTCCTTCTTGATGCGCACAAATAGCGGCTCTCCGTTCGGTGCGATCTTGAAGGCCTGCACGTCGTTTTTGTCCGACACCGTAACGACGATGCAGTACGCCTGCTGGATCGTATCGGGAATCGCGCGCCGCGCCGCGTCGACGTGCATCGTCAGCGTCGCCTCGCGAATCGGGTCGATCTTCTGATCCCTGAGCATGGCTCGGACTTCCTCCCACCCGAGGTACTCGCAAATGCGATTCCTGACGATGTCCACCCCGTCCTTCGAAGGCGCGACCAGCACCACGGCGTTGCGGTAGACGCGCGGCCGGTCGGCTGCCGTCGTCTCGTCGAGGAAGCGTTTCGCGTCCGGGCTCGGCTTGCCGGATTCTGCTGCCGCCTTCGGTCCGAGCACCGCGAAATGAAATTCGCCGTCATCCTCGATATCGTTTGGCCGCTGCGGCAGCGTGTGCACCTTCGCCCCCGCCGCGCTGGCGCCCGCGGTGAGTCCCTTCGTGCGGCCGATCTCGTCGATCAGCCGTGTCTCGATCAGTTCGCCCGACACCCGGCCCATGGCATCCGAGTGCATCTGCCGAAGATTCGGTTTGAAGCCGAGCCGCCAATTCTTCGGCAGTGTGGCAACGTCTTCGTCACGCCCCCCGATTGCCGCTTCGTCCAGAAACCAGGAGAGCTCGGTCCAGCGCTTGAGCGCTTTCTCCAGTTCGATGCGATCGGGGCGGGTCGCGCCCAGCAACACGATCAACTCGCGCGTGGACGCCTGCCGGCCGATGGGCTGCGAGTGCAGGAACACGGAGATAACCGCTTGCTCCACCTCGCGATGCCTGAACACCGAAAACTCGGTCTGGATGTCCTGCGCTTTTTTCAGCTCCTCCTCGAGGATGCCGCCCCAGTCATAACGGCGGTTGTCGTATTCCTCGAACTCGGCCACCGTCGTGAGTTCGCGCGCGGCCTCGGCGAGACCGGTCTTGTCCGCCGCCTGCAGAAAGACGTTGGCGCCCGCGAGCGGCGACTCGTCCCACTTCTCGGCGTCCCGCAACCCGAGAGCGAATGTGCGCAGTACGCCACGCGTCTTCTGGAATCGCTCGAGGTTCGTCCACTTCGCGTACAGGATGTCGGTGAGGTCCGGATGGAATGGAAAGCTCTTCAGAAAGCGCTCCTCGGCGGCCTTGCCTTCCTTTTTCGTCTGCTCGTCCAGTTCGGCGATTCCCTTCAGCGCCGCCACGACATGCGGACGAAAGGCCTCGCGGTCGCGGATCGACTCGGGCTTGAAGAAGCGCCGCCGCAGCACCTCGGCCACGTCGTCTTTCGACACCGGCTGCACCGTCTCTTCCTGCTGCCGGCCGAAGATCGACGAGAGCTCGTTCACGATCTCATTGCCGGTCGCGTCCATCTTCTTGATGTCCGAAGCGAGGAGCGAGGCGACCATCGCGCAGCGGTCCACCTTTGTCACGGCTTGCGTTAGGTATTGGAAGAAGTTCTGGAGCCGCGAGCGCCACACCGGATCTGCGCCGCTTTTCTCGCGCGCGTACATCAGCACCTCGTCGATGAGGATCAGCACCGAGAGACCATCCTTGCGCGGCAGCTTGAGGAGCAGCGTCAGAAGGTTCTCTGCAGGGGCCGTGTCCCGCTCCTTCCCGTCATCGCCCGAGATGATTTTCAGCCCTTGGTCGCCGGCGAGCTGGTATGCCAGCACGCTCCAAGGTTGCTTCAGCCATCGCGTCTCACCCTTGGGTGATTTCGCTTCCATGCCCTTCTCGACATCGAGCTTGTCGAAGCAAAGCGCCGCCACGCGCGTTCGGGGTGGCTCGCCGCCGAACGCTTCCTTGAATTCGCGCACCGCGGGCAGGTCGGGCAGGTTCTTCGGATCGCTGACGAGGTGGTACAGCGTTATCAGCGTGTGCGTTTTGCCACCGCCATAGGGCAGCGCGAGCTGGCGCACGGCCTTTTCGTTCTTGCCCGCAAGCCGCAGCACAACTTCCTTGCAGAGCTCGCGCAGGTTGTACGTCGGATAGGTAAGTGCGAAGAACTCCTTCGGATCCTGGTACACAGGCTTGGCCTCGCCCATCACCACCTGGTAGAGATCGGCGGCAAACGTCGCGAGTGACAACTCCCCCGTGCGCACGTCGTCGCGCAACTTCACCACTTCGTGCCACGGCTTCCATGCAGGCTTGGCCATTCCGACTTCCTTTTCGAGTCTTGCTACGCTTATATATGCACTATAATGGCGTTCAGTACCTATTAATTGGGTACTAGCAGACAACCGCTGAAACATGAACTACCATAAAACCAATATGTTACGACTATTGTGTAATCTGCGCCCTTGTAATACCTATTAATTGTGCCACTGGCCTAATCATCAGTGGTCAACCGCCGCCAGCGTGCATCCGGACCACGCCCGAGGCACTCCACGCTCCCGGCATCCCGCTCCTTCCGCAAGACCCGCCGGATCATGTCGATCCCCACGTGCGGACAGCGCTCCTGGAGGTCTTTCACGGAGAACTCGCCAAAGGAGGCGCGAATGGCGTCGAGCACCATTCCGGTCTTCGAACCGCGCGCACTCATGAGCGTGCCGACGCGCTCTTCCAGTTCGTTGTAGGCCGCCGTTACGGTCCCCAGCAAATAGCTTGTCCACGGCAGCAGATCATGCCTTCCCTCGTGCCAACTCTGCGACGACTGGTGCAGCGTGTCGTAATAGCTTTCCTTCGACCGCTCGACGATGCGCTCCAGACTTATGAAGCGTCCCACTTCGTGCCCCGCGTGATAGAGCAGGAGCAACGTGAGCAATCGCGCCATGCGGCCGTTGCCGTCGGGAAAGGGGTGGATGCAGAGAAAGTCGAGCAAGTACGCCGCGATGAGGAGCAAAGGCTCCGCATTGCCCTGGTTCCAGGCGTGATCGAATTGCAGGTGCAACTGCTCCATGTGATCCGACGTCGCGATCGCCGACACCGGTTTGAACCGCAAGGTTGTCGTCCCGTCGGCTTGCCGTTCGACGATGTCGTTATTCGTGCCCTTCCATTGCCCGCCGCCACCAGCGTATTGATAGAGATCCCGGTGGAACTGCAGCACGATGCTTGGCTTGAACGGGATATCCGCATGATTGGCGTGGATCATGTTCAACACATCACGATAGCCTGCGATCTCCTGTTCTGAACGGTCGCGCGGGGTCGTCTTCTCCGCGATCAACGCCTGTATGCGTTTCAAAGGAGCCACAACCCCCTCGATGCGGTTCGACGACTCCGTGCTCTGAATCATGGCCGCTTGCCGGAGCGTGTCCAGCGCCTGCGGGATCTGACGCTTGTAGAGCTCCTGTCGTCCTTTGAACTCGCGCAACGTGCCTACGGCGCGCAGCAATTCCATCGATAGTGGAAGTCTCTGCAGATACCGGTGCTCGAACGACTTCACAGCCGCAATTCCTCCTGCGGGCTCACGCCGCGCGCCGCAACGTGGTTGCTGATCTTTTCGAGGAGTGATCGTTCTTCGCTCCCTTGCGGCGCAAGCTCGATCAGCGCCTGCAGGAGCTGATGAAAAATCTTGCTCTGGCGCAGCGCCCGCACGTCGAGATATTCATTCACCTTCACGACCTCGCCCGTCTTCCACAGATGCATCAACCGGTGCACCTGGTCGATAAGCGGCGCCGGACGCCCGCCCGCGCTCTCAACGCCGAGGCTGCGGCCTGTCCTCTGCTGCCATGCCTTCAGCTTCACCTTGCTGCCCGAACCCTCCGACACTTCTTCGTCGGCGCCATCTGCTTCTTCCTCATCCTCGGGTTCGTCCTTGCCACCCGTCCGGAGCAACAGGTCGTACTGGCCGGCCAGATCGCGGTCCTGGAGTCCGCACGAAAGCGCGTACAAAATGCACGCACCCGCAGGCGCATCGTCCATACCGAAATCGTGGCGATGCAGCAGGTAGTAGTTGGTCACATCGTCCAAGCCGGAAGCCTCTTCGCTCGTCGCTTCGCCGAACAGCACGCGGCCCACGACGAAATTCACGACGATCCGGCGTACGTGCTGGAGGAACTCCTTGACCGTCATCAGCGCGCCCGGGTCGTTTGCCTTCTTCACGACGGGATGTTGACTGTAGGCTTCCAGCGCAGGACCGGTCGCAGCCCAGACGAAGTCCGGGCCGCGAATGCCTGCATCCCAGAACTCGCGCAACTTCTGGGTGATGTTCGTATGCATCTCCTCCAACACCCGATTGTCCCAGCCGGGGCGTGCGGCTTCAGCGCGCTTGCGGCAGACGAGCCAGACGGACGAGGACAACGCGGCCGACGTGATCGCTCGCATGCGCGACGCTTGCTCGGTTTGAATCGGCCAACTTCCGTCTACCACGAAGCCCGTTCGGATGATCGCTGAAACAAGTGTTTCCCATGCGTCTGGATGCTTGTGCGCAAAGACTACGACCATCCGGCCGTCCGGGTTGAGCGCTCGATCGCATGAAGCGAACGCACGAGCCATGCCATCTTCGTAGTTTTGCTTTGACTTGTCCTTGTCGCCGCCAAACCGGCTCGAATCGTCAATCAATTCGCCATCGTTCGTATCGTGATCCCACTTCGGCGCGAGAGGGTGCGAGAAGGTTCTGTCGAATTCGCCTGACACTCCACTCAGCACTCTCCGGAGCCAAACGTAAAAAAAATCCATCAGATCCGAATATGGAATCGCGTCATAGTAGGGTGGATCAGTGACGACTACATCGAAACCGGCAAACGTTTCGGACACTACCGAGCCACAAATTACAACCGGTTCCTTGACTAGACCTTTCCAACCCGAATAGGTGTTGAGTCCAGCACAAATACGCTCGGCGCAAATCGCATAGCTGCCCGCAGATTCTCCTATCACATTTCCCTCCGCGAAATCCCACGTAAGCGGTAACGCGAAGCGGACGAACGAATGGTTGATGGTCGGCACATCGATCTTCCACTGCACGCCCATATTGCAAAAATCGAGCAACCGTGAAAGGCCGCAAACCAAAAAGGATGTGATTGCTTCGTGCCAACCGGAGTCATCGGACCCAAGAATCTGATTGGACGCCGCCCTTGTCGATCTCAAGATGCCGCCTAAACCGATCAACTGCCTCGGCGTAAAAAGCTTGTTCCACTGATCAATGCCGTATCCGTCAACCGAGAAGGCTCGGGCTGCACCGCCGCCTCCTTTTGGCGTTGACTCCGTCGGCAAGCCAAAGGGAATATCGGCAAACATCCGCTGCACTTCGTGCTCGACATCCTTTGCTACT
>JANXZT010000284.1 GCA_025355395.1 Betaproteobacteria bacterium | reverse complement strand
CCGGCGGGTGCAATACATATTCCAGGACCCTTTTGGCTCCCTCAGTCCGCGCATGACGGTGTTCGACATCCTGCGCGAGCCGCTCGTGATCCACGATGTCGGCGACGCCGACTACCGTGCCGAGATGGCCAAGGAACTCATGCGCCTGGTAGGGCTCGATCCACGCTTCCTCAACCGGTACCCACACAGCTTTTCGGGAGGACAGCGCCAGCGCATCGGCATCGCGCGCGCGCTTGCGCTCAAGCCCGACCTCGTCCTGTGCGACGAGCCGGTGTCGGCACTCGATGTATCGATTCAGGCCCAGGTGTTGAATCTGCTCAAGGACCTGCAGGCGGAGCTGGGTCTGACCTACCTCTTCATCTCCCACAACCTGGCGGTGGTCGACTATATTGCCGATGAAATCGCGGTCATGTGCCGCGGCCGCATCGTCGAGATCGCCCCGCGCGAAGTGCTGTTCCGCAATCCGGTTCACCCCTATACCCTGGGCCTGCTCGCCGCCGTACCGTATCCGGATTTGAAGCGCAAGCTCGATCTCACCGCGGTTCTTGAAGGCGCGGCCCGCAGCCCGGAGGAATGGCGGCCGCCGTTTTGCTGGACGGCGGCCGGTGCCGGCGAGCTTGTCGATATCGGCGAAGGCCACCGCGTGCGCATGCAGCCGGACGCGGAATCTGAAAGGCTGATTGCATGATGCCGCGCGCCTTCGCGGGGACGACGGCCATCAATGGTCGCGCATTCCCGGGTCGTTACCCCAAGTCCTTGCTCGTGCTCATCGCCGCGGCGCTATTCGTCGCGGGGACGGCCCGCGGCGAGGAGCCGCCCGCGCTGCAGGCAGATGTAACCGCCGGCAAGTTGCCGCCCGTAGCACAGCGCCTCCCGCGCGACCCCCTGGTCGTCGATATCAAGCGGTCCGGCTGGTCGCCCGGACGCTACGGCGGCGAGATGCGGATGCTGATGGCCAAGGACCGCGACATTCGCATGATGGTGGTCTACGGCTATTCGCGGCTCGTGGGCTATGACGAGCAGCTAAGGCTCGCTCCCGACATCCTGGAGCGCCTGGAGAACGTCGGCAACCGCGTGTTCACGCTCCATCTTCGCGCGGGCCACAAATGGTCCGACGGAAAACCTTTCACGGCGGCGGATTTTCGCTACTACTGGGAGGACGTTGCCAATAACCGTGATTTGTCGCCGTTCGGACTGCCGCAGGCGCTGCTGGTGCAAGGCCGTGGACCGCGGTTCGAAGTTCTCGATGAAACGACCGTGCGCTTTTCGTGGGACGAGCCGAATCCGCAGTTTCTCCCGGTGCTCGCGGCGCCCAGTCCGCTCTTTATCTACCGTCCCGCACATTACCTGCGCCAATTCCATCCGCGTTACGTCGGTCTCGACAAAGCCAATGCCCTTGCGCGCGAGGCCGGGTCCCGCAACTGGGCGGGATTCCACCAGAAGAAAGACGAGCAGTTCCGTTTCGACAACATCGACTTGCCGACATTGGAGCCATGGGTCAAAACGACGCCTTTGCCCTCGACGCGTTTCGTGCTGGTGCGCAACCCGTATTTCCACCGCGTCGACGTTCGTGGATGGCAGCTTCCCTACATCGACCGGGTGATCGTCGGCATCACCGATGACAAGCTGATCCCTGCCAATACGGGCGCTGGCGACATCGATCTGCAGGCGCGCTATCTGCGCTTCGACAACTACACGTTCCTGAAACAGGGAGAGAAACGCAATCACTACAAGGTGCTGCTCTGGGAGAAGGCGCTGGGGTCGCAGATGGCCCTTTACCCCAATCTCAATGCCGAGGATCCCGTCTGGCGCGCGCTGATGCGCGACGTGCGTTTCCGGCGCGCGCTCTCCCTCGCGATCAACCGGCACGAGATCAACGAGGTGGTGTACTTCGGCTTGGCGAAAGAGTCCGGCAATACCGTGCTGCAGCGAAGCGCCATGTTCCGCCCGGAATTCCGCAACGCATGGATCCAGTTCGACACCAAGGCCGCCAATGCCCTGCTGGACGCGATCGGACTCACCCGCCGCGACGCCAGCGGGCTGCGGCTCTTGCCGGACGGCCGCCCGATGGAGGTCATCATCGACAGCTCGGGCGAGAGCACTGAGGAAACCGACGTGCTGGAGCTCATCCGCGACAGCTGGCGCAAGATCGGAATTGCCATGTTTTCACGGCCATCGCAGCGCGAAGTCTTTCGCAAGCGCGTGTTCTCCGGCAAGTCGATGATGTCGGTCTGGTCGGGTCTCAACAATGGCGTCCCGATGCCTTCGATGAGCCCGGGCGAGCTCGCGCCCACGGTGCAGGACCAGTTGCAATGGCCCATGTGGGGGCAGTACTACGAGAATAACCGCAAGGGTGGTGAAGCCCCCGGATTGCCTGAAGTACGGGAGCTGGTCCAGCTCTATGAAGCATGGCGCAGTTCGTCCACCGACGCGGAGCGGGAGAAGGTCTGGCTGCGCATGCTCGAGATTCACGCCCAGGAGGTCTTTACCATCGGCATCGTCACCCGGGCGCTGCAGCCCGTGGTGGTGCGCGATAACGTCCGCAACGTTCCGATCGACGGTATCTATAGCTGGGATCCCGGTGCCTACTTCGGCATGTATCACACCGACACTTTCTGGATCGATGCGAAGGAACGCCCTTGATGCTGCGCTATATCGTGCACCGCGTGCTGCTGATGATCCCGACCATGATCGCCATCAGCATCATCGTCTTCACGATCATCCAGCTGCCGCCGGGAAACTATCTCGAAAGCTACATCGCCGAGCTGCAATCCCAGGGCGAATCGGTGGATCCGCAAAAGATTGCCTTCCTGCGCCAGTATTACGGCCTCGACAAACCGCTCGTCGAGCAGTACCTGCGGTGGGCGGGTGGCATGCTGGTCGGCGATTTCGGCTATTCGTTCGAGTTCAACCTGCCCGTGACCAAGGTCGTCGGCGACCGGATGTTCCTGACCATGATCGTATCGGCGGTCACGATTCTTTTCACCTGGGCGGTGGCGTTTCCCATCGGCATTTATTCGGCCACCCATCAATACAGCTGGGGCGACTACGGCTTGTCGTTCCTGGGTTTCCTCGGCATTGCCATTCCCAACTTCATGCTGGCGCTGGTCATGATGTATCTCGCCAACGTGATTTTCGGGACCTCGATTGGCGGCTTGATGAGTCCCGAATACATTGGCCAGCCATGGTCGTGGGCGAAAGCGCGCTCGGTGCTCGAGCACAGCTGGATACCGGTGATCGTGATCGGCACGAGCGGCACGGCCGGCATGATCCGGCGCCTGCGCGCCAACCTGCTCGACGAGTTGCAGAAGCAGTACGTGGTGACCGCGCGCGCCAAAGGTTTGCCTCCGCGCAAGGTGCTCTATAAATATCCGCTGCGGATGGCACTCAACTTTTTCATTTCCGACATCGGAAGCCTGCTGCCGCACATCATCTCGGGCGCTGAAATCACCGCGGTCGTGCTGTCGCTGCCCACCACGGGCCCGATGCTGCTCAATGCGCTCAAGAGCCAGGACATGTATCTGGCCGGATCCTTCCTGATGTTCCTGGCGCTGCTGATCGTGGTCGGGGTGCTGATCTCGGACCTGGCGCTGGTGGCGCTCGATCCACGCATCCGGTTGCAGGGCGGGGTCGCGCGATGAACGCGGCAAACCTCGCTCCGGCGCCTGCCGAGGCCGAGCATTACGTCTCGACGGCGCCGTTCGACCCTACGTCGGCTTCGCGCCTGACGCCGGAGCAGGAACGCTTCTACCTCGCCTCGCAGTGGTGGCTGATGTGGTGGAAGTTCAAGCGCCACCGGGTGGCGGTGGTTTCGGGGATCATCCTGCTGCTGATGTACGCCTCGACACTGGTGACTGAGGTGCTGGTGCCGTATAACCTTCACACCCGGCACACCGATTTCATCTACGCCTCGCCCCAGAGCGTGCATTGGATTCAGGACGGCCGCTTGACCGGGCCGTTCGTGTACGAGTTGCGCAAGACGCTCGACATGGAAACCCTGCGACGCAACTACACCGAGGATACGACCAGGACGCACCCGCTGCGATTCTTCTGTTCGGGCGATCCGTACCGGTTCTGGGGTTTCTTCGACATGTCGTTCCACCTGGTGTGCCCCGGGGAAGGCGCGACGCTGTTCCTGCTGGGCACCGATCGCCTGGGACGCGACGTACTGTCGCGCGTTTTCTACGGCGCCCGGATCTCGCTCACCATTGGGCTCCTCGGCATCGCCATCAGTTTCGTGCTCGGCCTCGTGATCGGCGGGGTCGCCGGCTATTTCGGGGGATGGGTCGACATGGTCGTGCAGCGGGTGATCGAGATCATCCGCTCGTTTCCGGAGTTGCCCTTGTGGATGGCACTCTCGGCGGTGCTGCCGGTGACATGGAGCCCGATTCTCATCTACTTCGGCATTACCGGAATTCTGGCGATGCTCGATTGGACCGGCCTCGCGCGGGCCGTGCGCTCGAAGCTGCTCGCGTTGCGGGAGGAGGATTACTGCACTGCGGCCCGGCTGATGGGCGCACGTCCCCAGCGCATCATCGCGCGCCATCTGTTGCCCGGGTTCATGAGCCATCTCATCGCCTCGGCGACGCTGTCGATCCCCGGCATGATTCTCGGCGAGACGGCGCTGAGCTTCCTCGGCATCGGCCTGCGCCCCCCCATCACGAGCTGGGGCGTGCTGCTCAATGAGGCACAGAACATCAATGTCGTGGCCCTTTATCCATGGCTGATGCTGCCGGTGGCACCGGACTCGCTGATGCGGGTGCCGGGACTGGGCGCCATGCCGACCCTGGCTGAACTGGCCGCGCTGGAAACGAATGCGCTGCCGGCAATCGATCAACGGATCGCCGCCGGCGTGACGGATGCCGACAGGCAATGTCTGGCGTCGCTGCGCGAGGCGGTGGGCCAGGGCGCCGCCAATGCGCGCGAGCGCCTGCGCCTGA
>JANXZT010000081.1 GCA_025355395.1 Betaproteobacteria bacterium | reverse complement strand
ATTTTTTAATCATACCCTTCCTTTTATATTATAGATATTGTTGATATGAACCATTATTATATGCACTCCAAGCGTGCCACCCCGAACCTGTATATATAGCATAAGCCACTTTTACATTTGTTGCAGGGTCATTAAGTAAAGATAGGTCGCCATTGACAGAGGCTTGATGTACGCAATTAATTTGCATTAGTCCATGATCGCAGGTCGAACTCGACATCCGGAAAAATTGTTTTCAGGGAAACGAGTAGACCACTGCCGACTGCGGTGCCGCGTTGCAACTGGAAGCGATCGATCGCCGCCAGCACGTCGTCGCGATGTTCGGTCGGCGATTGCACCACCGTGGCCGTGGCGGCGAACGCGACCACGCCGATGCGCGTGTTGCTCGGCTGGCTCGCCACGAACGAGTGCGCGGCCGCCTGCGCGGCGGCAATGCGGCTTGGCGCCACGTCGACCGCGCGCATGCTGCCGGAGACATCCATCGCCAGAATGATCGTCTCATGTTGCGACGGCAGTGTAATGACCGCGGCGGGACGCGCGATGGCGACGATCATGAGAACGAGCGCCAAGAGGAAGAGCACCGGCGGCACGTGCCGGCGAAAACGTTGCCCGCCGCTTGCGGCATCCCGCACCATCGACAGGCTGGCGTAGCGCATCGCCGCTTTCTTCCTGCGTCGAAGCAGTAGCAGATACACGGTGACGAGCACCGGCACGGCGGTGAGCAACCACAACAGGTTCGGCCACAGGAACGTCATGCGTTGAGTTGCAAATGTCTCGGAAAGCTCACGCCCGCAGCGAGCTGGCGGCGCCGCTTGCGCAGCTCCGTGAAGCGCATGATGGCGTCGACGAGGTCGTCATCGGTCGAAAGCTCGAGAGCATCGACGCCGCCTTGGCGCAACGCCTTGCGCAACTCCGCTTCGCGCCGTATTGCGGCCTCCCCAAAGCGTTTGCGGAAACCGGCATTGTGGGTATCGATGAAAAGTTGCTCGCCCGTCTCCGCATCCTGGATCACCAGCATGCCCATGTCGGGCAAATCCATTTCCAGAGGGTCGTACAGACGCACCGCCACCACCTCGTGGCGCCGGGCGAGTTCGGACAGGAGCGGGCCCCAGCCGGGGGCGCTGATGAAGTCCGAGACGATGAATACCAGCGAGCGGCGCTTGATCGACTGGGTTGCGGAGCGCAGCAAATCCTTGAGATCGGTGGCGTTCGTGGTTGCGAGCTGCGGCCGCGACGCCATCGCATGCAGGAGGTGCAGCACGTGGCGGCGGCCACTGCGCGCCGGGATGACGGTGTCGACCCGGCCGCCATAAAGCAGCGCGCCCACGCGATTGCCATGCCGCGTCAAGAGGCGCGCGAGAACCGTCACGAACTCGGCTGACACCGTGCGCTTGCGCACCTGCTGTGATCCGAAATCCACCGACGGACTCAAATCGAGCAGAAACCACGCCGCGACCTCACGCTCCTCGTTGTACTCCCGCACGTACGGCGTCTGCATCCGCGCCGTCACGTTCCAGTCGATGTGCCTCACGTCGTCGTGATACTGGTATTCGCGTAAATCGGCGAGATCGAGCCCGAAGCCGCGAAAAAGCGTCCGGTAATCGCCATGCAGGAGGCCGTCGAGCCGACGAATCACCGTCCACTCGAGCCGCCGCAGGACGTGCTCAGGATCGTGCGCCGACGCGGACATGCGTTTCAAGCGGCTTGTCCGGAGCGGCGATGCGCTGCATGATCCGGTCGACGAGCTGGTCGGCGTCGAGTGCGCCCGCAAGAGCTTCATAAGAGAGCACCAGGCGATGGCGCAGCACGTCCGGTGCGATATCGGTCACATCCGCGGGCAGCACGTAGTCGCGTCCGCGCAGGAAGGCGAGCGCACGGGCGCCTTCGATGAGATGGATCGATGCGCGCGGGCTGGCGCCGTATGTAAGGTATTGCGCCAGATCCTTGACGCCATGACGCTCGGGATCGCGCGTGGCCGAGACGAGCCGCACGGCGTACTGGATGAGCGATGGATCGACATAGCTGTTGCGGCATTCGCGCTGCAGCGCGCTTAACTGGTCCGTGGTGGCGACCGGCGTCACCGCGTTGGCAACACCGGTGACGCGCTCCACGATCACGAACTCTTCCTCTTCGGTCGGATAACCGACCAGCACCTTCATCATGAACCGGTCGATCTGCGCTTCGGGCAGCGGGTAAGTGCCTTCGGTCTCGATCGGGTTTTGCGTCGCCATGACCAGGAACGGCTCCGGCACGCGATGCGTTTCGCCGGCGATGGTCACCTGGTATTCCTGCATCACTTCGAG
>JANXZT010000264.1 GCA_025355395.1 Betaproteobacteria bacterium | reverse complement strand
CGGCCCGCCGCCGGCTTCGCGCCGCCACGGCCCTTCCTCGAAATAGCGATCCGGCTTATGGAATAGCGCGCTGCCTTGCACCGCGACCAGCTTGCCGAGTATTCCGAGATCCAGCAACTCCCGGGTGCGCGCCATGAACGCACTGTAGCGCCGATGATGTCCCACCAGCAGCGGCACGCCCGCTTTTTCCGCGGCGTCGACCAACTCCATCGCCTCCTCCACGGAGTCCGCGATCGGTTTTTCGATCAAGGCCGGCACCCGGTGGCGCACGCAATCAAGGCCGTTGGGCACATGGAGCCGATTCGGCGTGGCGACAATGACACCGTCGGGACGCTCATGCGCGAACAGCGCGTCGAGGGTCGCGTACAGAGGCACCCCGCACGTTAACGCGAACTCGCGGGCCGCGGGTGCCGGATCCACGATGGCGCAGAGCGCACATGCCTCGCTCTCGTGGATCAACTCGATGTGCCGGCGACCGATCAGCCCGGCGCCCGCAACGGCGATTCGAAGCGTGCTCAATCGATCGGCTCCGACCGATCCCCGGGCCCCAGGCGGCCGCTCAGCAAGAGGTGAAGATCACGCAGCCGTCCTGGCGTGGCCGCCCAGGAACAGCCGGTTGAGATCGGGATCGTGCAGCAATTCCGATGCGGGCCGGTCGAGCGCCAACCGACCCATTTCGAGCACCAGAGCGCGGTTCGAGTACTTGAGCGCGGTGCGGACGTTCTGCTCGACCATCAGCACGGTCGTTCCGGCGTCCGCAAGCCCGCGCAACAGTGTCATCACTTCCTGCACGAGCTTGGGCGAGAGGCCGATCGACGGCTCGTCGATCAGGAGCACGCGCGGACGCAGCAGCAGCGCGCGCCCCACCTCGAGCTGCTTCTGCTCGCCGCCGGACATGGTCGATGCCTGGTTGTCGATCCGTTCACGGATGCGCGGGAAACGCGCCAGCACTTCCTCGATGCGCGCGGGAAGCTCGCCGCGCGGGAGGGTAATACCGCCGAGCTCCAGGTTGTGTCGCACCGAGAGCGAGCCGAAGAGATTGCGGCCTTGCGGCACGAAGGCGATGCCATCCGCGAGCAACGCGCGCGGCGGCTTGCCATTGATGCGCTTGCCTTCGAAACGGACCTCGCCCGAGCGCGGCACGAGCATTCCGAACAACGTCTTGAGGACCGTCGACTTGCCAGCGCCATTGGGGCCGATCAGGAGCGTGATCTCGCCACGGCGCGCGTCGAGCGTCGTCTCGTTCAGGATGGTCAGGCTGGGGGAATACCCGGCAATGACCTTGTCGAATTCGATGATCTTGTCAGCCATGGCAGGCGATTCCAATCGGTGCCCTCATCCGGAGGCCCACTTACTGAGGATTACGAAAAAATGCGTGACCCAGAAAATCTGGATGTCGTCGCTCCCACGCGGGAACGACGGGAGTCTTGCAGCAGCAGTCACTCATTTCGGTAATTATCAACAGTTTCCTACTCAGTTTCCTACTCAGTTTCCTAAATACGCTTCGAGAACCTGCCGATTGGCCTGCACCGTTTCCGGGGGACCTTCGGCAAGCACCTTGCCCTCCACCATGCAGATCACGTGCGGGCAAAGCTTCATGATGAAATCCATGTTGTGCTCGATCACCACGAAGCTGCCACCCTGCGCCTTGTTGAGGTCGATCAGCAGTGCGCGCAACTGATCGACAAGACTCGGGTTGACACCCGCGCACGGCTCGTCGAGCAGCACCAGACGCGGCTTCGGCATGAAGGCCATCGCGATGTCGATGAGTTTTTGCTGACCATAGGACAGACTGCCGGCGGGCAACTGCGCAACGTGCCGCAGGCCAAAAAACTCGATCATCTCGTCGGCATGCTGCCCCAGCCCGGCATCCGGCGGGGCAAGCAATCGCGCGGGCATCGTCCCCTGGAATTCCTGGGCGGCAACGATCAGGTTATCGCGCACAGAGAGCTTGCCGAACACCTGCAGCGTCTGGAATGTCCGTCCCACACCGCGCCGAGACAGCTGCAGCGGCGACATCCCGGTAATCTCCTCGCCACAGAAGTCGACATTGCCCGAACTCGGCTTGATCTGGCCGAGGATGCTGTTGAAGAGCGTCGTCTTGCCGCTGCCGTTCGGCCCGATCACCCCCACGATTTCTCCGGGCCCGACTGCAAAGCTGACGCCATCGACCGCCTTGATTGCGCCGTACGCCTTGCGCACGTCCTTCACTTCGAGAAACCTGGCGGTGGGCGTCATTTCGCCGCACCCTTCCATCGCAACCGCTCCGGAATCGACAGCAATCCGCCGGGCAGCCAGATCATCAGCGCCACCACCGCAAATCCGAATACCGCGAGATACCAGTTCTGCATGAACCGAAGCCATTCCGGCAGGAGCACGACGATGATGGTGCCGAGCACCGGTCCGAAGAACCGTCCCGAGCCACCCACGATGACGGCAAGCAACATGGTGAGCGACGCTGAAAAATGGAAGGGCGCTGGCTCGATGAACTGCACCAGTGCGGCATAGTAGACACCGCCCACGCCGGCACACGCCGCGCCGATGGCGAATGCCAGCAACGTGTACGCGGTGATGTTGATGCCCAGGCTGGTCGCCCGCATGGGGTTGTCGCGCAGCGCCGCAAAAGCGCGTCCCCACGGCGAGCGCAACAGCCACCACAGGAAAAGTGCCAGCACGACGACCGACAGGAAGGTGAAATAGAAGAAAGGTAACGCACCGTCGAGCGAGTAACCGAAGAGCGATGGACGCGGAATGCCCGGAATGCCGAATGTTCCGCCAGTCACCTTCTCCTCGTTACGCATTACGAGGTAGACCAGGATGTTGAAACCCAACGTGGCGAACGCAAGGTAATGGTGCTGCACGCGCAAGGCCGGAAAGCCGAGGATGAGTCCCACGATGAAGCAGACGATGCCGGCGACCGGGAGCACGATGAAGATCGGCCAGCCAAGTTTCAGGAAGATCGCCGCCTGGTAGGCCCCGATGCCCAGGAACGCCGCCTGTCCGAGCGACATCTGGCCGGCATAACCCACGGTGAGGTTGAGACCGAAGATGGCCATCAGGTACACACAGAAGAGCGTCATCAGGTAGACGCCGTAACTCTTCAGAAAATTGGGAAGCACCGCGAAGGCGATCAGCGCGGCAACGAGGCCGAAAGTGCGGGTCCGGTTCATACCTTGCGCTCTTCCGCCCGTCCAAGAAGGCCCTCGGGACGGAACACGATGACGACCAGGAACAGGATCAGGGCCACGCCTTCCTTGTACGCCGGCGACACATAGAAGCCGACCAGGTTCTCCAGCACGCCGATCAGCACGCCACCCAGCAACGCCCCGCGGGTCTGGTTGAAGCCGCCGATGATGGCTGCGAAAAACGCTTTCTGACCGATGGCGTCGCCCATGTCGAACTTGGCGAGATAGGTCGGCGTCACCAGCAGCGCGGCCACGGCAGCGAGCACGGCATTGATGAGGAACGTGTAGAGCACCATGCGCTTGACGTCGATGCCGAGCACCTTGGCGGCATCGGTGTTCTGCGCGACCGCCTGCATCGCGCGGCCGGTAACGGTGCGGTTGAGGAACAGCTGCAGGCTGATGACGACAAACCCGGCCACCACCAGCGTGCCGATGTCGGCGTACGAAATATTGACATCCGCGATCGAGAACTGCCCGCCGGGGAACGGGCTCGGAAACGGATGTGCCTCCGCGCTGTAGCCGGCCTTCAATGTCGACTTGAGCCCGATCGACAGTCCAAGAGTGGCGATCACCAGCGGAATGACGCCGTGCCGGATCAGTGGATCGACGATCACCCATTTGAAGCCGATGCCAAGCACCAGCATGGCGGCGACGCAAGCGAGCAGGAATGCAAGCCACAGCGGCGCTCCGAGAGCAATGAAGAGCAGGATGGCGAACGCCGGCAGCATCACGAACTCGCCCTGGGAGAAGTTGATCACGCCGGCCGCCTGCCAGAGCAACGTGAAGCCGAGCGCCGCCAGCGCGTAAATGGCACCCGTCGCGATGCCGGAGACGATGAGTTGAATCAAATCGCCCATGTCGTCCGTGGTAGGGTGGGCACCGTGCGCGCCCCCGGCGAGAGGAGCGCGGGCCTGCAATGACGCAGTGTAAGGCGGCCGTTACTTCGCGGAAACCGGCGGCAGGATCGCGGTGACGACCTGCTTGCCATTCTCCACCTTCACCAGGAAGCTTTCGCGGTCGAGATCACCGTTCTGGTCGAACGAGACGTCAAGCAGCACGCCAGGGGCATCCTTGGCCGAGATCCTGGCGCCATGCATCGCGGTGGCGAACGCCTTGGAATCCACCTTGCCGATCTTCTCCGTGATTGCCTTCACCACATACATGCCGCTATAGCCCTTCATGCCATTGTGATCGCTGCGGTACTTGTATTCGGACTGGAACTTCTGATCGAACGCCTTGATGGCCGGCTGCGGCGCGTCGGCGGTGAGCCCGACGTGCGCAACCGCGCCGTTGGCGGCGTCACCGGCAAGCTCGATGACCTTCTGGCCGGTGAGCGTCGTCTCGCCAATGATCGGTCTGTCGTACCCTTGCTTCTTCAATTCGCGCAGCGCTCTGGCTGACTCTTCCTCGTTGGTGTACACGAAGAGCGCGTCCGCGCCCGACTGCTTGGCCTTGAGCACCGCGCCGGAAAAGTCCACCTGTCCCGGGTCCGTCGAAATGTCGGCGGCAACCTTGATGCCCCGCTCCTCGAGCGCCTTCGCCATCGTGTCGCGACCGCCCTTGCCGAAGTCGTTGTTCACCCAGATCATCGCCACCGACTTGGCTTTTACCGTGTCATCGATGTACTTGGCAAGCTTCGGCATCGCGGTCGACTGCGTGAACGAGGTACGGAACACGAACGGATTGCCCTGTTGCGTGATGTTCGCCGCTTCACCGCCGGTGAAGTTCGGAATCTCGGCGCGCTTTGTTTCCGCCATGCTGACGATGAACGAGCCTGAGAACACCGGACCCATGACCACGTAGGCGCCCAGGTCTACCGCCTTTTGCGCAAGGGCCTTCGCAACACCCGGATTCGACTGCGTGTCCATCGACGTGTATTCGATCTTGCGGCCGAGGATGCCACCGCCGGCATTGATTTCTTTCACTGCCAGCTTGACGCCATTGTCGAAATTCGTTCCCGCGGTCGCTCCGGTTCCGGAGAGCTCCATGAGTCCGATGATCGGAATGGGCTTGGGTTGAGCGTACGCGGGGGCCGCGAATGCGGCTGCGAACATCGTGGTCAACAAAAATGCATTGCGTTTCATTGCTTCCTCCTTTGAGATTCAACTAGATTCCAAACGACATTCAATCCAGCCTGGCAACCGCCCGCAGCTCCTCCGGGGTAGCTACCGGAAACCCGAAGAATGCAAGATAGAGTGGAATCTGCTCGAACAGCATATCGGTCCCCACCTGAATCGGACAACCGCGTTCGCGTGCCGCGCGCAGCAATGGGGTCATTTCCTGCTTCATCACGACTTCGCCCACCACCGTTCCCGGGGTCAGGCGCCCGACATCCAGTGGCAACGGATCGCCGGCATTCATGCCGAGTGGCGTCGCGTTCACCACCAGGGCAAATCCAGCCGGGTCACTGCTCCACGAGTGCACTTCGACGTCAGGATAGTGGCGGCTCAAACGCGCGGCCAGCGCCGTCGCGCTGGCCGGATTGGCGTCGGCGAGCGCGATCGAACCGACCCGCGCAGCTGCCAGCGCCGCGGCAATGGCGGATCCTACCCCGCCGGTGCCCACGACCAGCGCGCGTACCCCCGCCAGCGGAAAGCCCTTGCGCTCGATACCACGAACAAATCCGGCGCCGTCGAAAAGGTCGCCACGCAGCCTGCCGTCGGGCAACCGCAATACTGCATTGCAGGAACCCGCTACTTCGACGGCGGTGCTCATCTCGTCGAGCAACCCGACCGTGGTCACCTTGTGCGGCATGGTCACCAGTGCGCCGCGGAGATTGGTAAGCCGGAACAGCGCGCGCAGCACCGCCGCATAGTCGGCCACGGTCACCCCCATCGGCACGACGACCGCGTCGATCCCGGCCTTCTCGAAATACGGGTTGTAGATCATCGGCG
>JANXZT010000236.1 GCA_025355395.1 Betaproteobacteria bacterium | reverse complement strand
ATGGATGCTGGGCCACAGGGCGCAGGCTCCGGCGGACATCTGCCACAGCCCGGCTGTCAGCGGGAAAATAACGCGAGGGTCTCTCGAGTGATGGCGCTCGCCGGGTCGGCGTAGTCGGCCACGACACTGAAGTGATGGCGTTGTGGAATGCTTAAATAGCTCGCCATGCCCGGCGGCCGGTGCGAGGGCCACGCATCCCAGAGGAGCTGCGCCTGGCGCAGGAACTCGGAGGTCTCATCGGCGCCCACCGCAATCAGGAACGGCGCCGCCGTGGTCGGTTGCAGATGAATCGGCGAGACGCGGACGGCCTCCGCTTCGTCGAGTTGGAAGTCGGTGTTGGACGAAAACTGGATCAGCGGTGAAAGGTCGTGCACGCCGGAGAGCGATACACCGGCCGCAACCGGATGGCGCGAAAGACCCAGGCGAGCCCAATCGGTGGCATGCAACATCGCGGCGAGGTGGCCCCCTGCCGAATGCCCGGCCACCACGATAGGCGCCGCACCGAGCCCCTGGGCTGCCCCTTCACGCACCAGCCAGATGACCGCGCGGCGGCACTCCTCGACGATCGTTGCAATCGAAACCATCGGACACAAATCGTAGTTCATCACCGCCACGGCCATGCCGGCCTGCACGAACGGCGGGGCCACAAAGGCGTGATCCGCCTTGTCGAGGGAGCGCCAATAACCGCCATGGATAAAAAGGAGCGTGCCACGGATCGGCCCAGCCGGCACAAAGAGATCGAGCGTTTCTTTCGAATTGGGACCGTAACGCAGATTAAGACGCGGATGCAATGTCTCGCGCGCGGCCTCCGAAAGCACCGCCCATCGCGCGAACCACTTGGGATGCGAAGGCACCGCAGCGCGGTTGTTGTAACCGCGCTCGACCTCTTCCGCCGTGAGCCGCACTGTGCTGCTTACCATCGCGGCGGAACGATCACGATCGACAACTCGTCGACGCCGTCGACACCGCCGCGCAGGCGATCACCCGGGACCACGGCCGCCACACCCGCAGGCGTACCGGTAAAGACCAGGTCACCGGGCAGCAATTCGTAATACTGCGACAGGAAGTGCAGCGTGTGCGCGACATCCCAGATCATGTCGGACAGATCGCCTTGCTGCCGGCGTGTTCCATTGACATCGAGCCAGATCGAGCCTTTGGTGAGAACGCCCGTCGCGGCGATCGGATGGATGGGCGAAACGGGCGCCGCTTGCGCGAAGGATTTACCGATGTCCCATGGCCAGCGCTTGTCCTTCATCTGGCCCTGCAGGTCGCGGCGGGTCATGTCCAGGCCGACGGCATAGCCGAAGATGAGCTCTTTCGCATCCTCGGGCGCGACCCGGACACCCGCCTTGCCGATCGCCACTACGAGCTCGAGCTCGTGATGCAGGCTCTTGGTTGCCAGAGGGTAGGCGATCTCGCCGGTTGCCGGCGGCACCACCGGCACCACCGCGCTCGCGGGCTTGGTAAAGAAAAACGGCGGCTCCTTGGTGTCGCCGCCCATTTCTTTCGTGTGCTCGGCGTAGTTACGCCCGACGCAATAGACATGACGCACCGGAAACGTGGCCTCGCTGCCGGCGATAGGCACGGTCACAACTTCGGGCACGGGGATGGCGTCAGGCATGTGATCTTTCATTCTCTTAATTCCAGGTTTGCGTGCGGGTAACTTTCCCGTCGCATCATTCGTTGTCGGGCTGGTTGACCGGTGCCGCGGCCTCGAACGCAGACAATGCCGTGCATGCCGACTCGATGCGCACCAGAGTGGGATACGGCTCGAGGCCGATGTCGAAGCGGCGCGCGTTGGCGAGCTGGGGCACGAGACAAATGTCGGCAAGCGTGGGTGTATCTCCGTGGCAGAAGCGGCCGGTGCTCTTGTCGCCGCTGAGCTGCCGCTCCAGCGCTTCGAGACCTACGTCGATCCAATACCGATACCAGCCGTTCTTTTGTGCCTCGGATACACCGAGCGTTCCAATCAAATACTTCAATACCCGCAGGTTGTCGAGCGGATGGATATCGCAGGCAATCGCAAGAGCAATCCCTCGGACCCGGGCCCGCGCCAGCGGTGAGGATGGCAACAATGCCGGTGCCGGGTACGTCTCCTCCAGCCACTCGATAATGGCGAGCGATTGCGTCAGCACATCGCCGTCGTCGGTGACGAGTGCGGGGACGAGGCCGTGGGGGTTGAACGCGAGGTAATCCTCGCTTCGATGATCGCCTTTGCGCAGATGAATGAACGCGCGCTCCGACTGCACGCCCTTCAGTGCCAGGGCAATGCGCACGCGGTAGGCAGCCGATGAGCGGTAATAGTCGTAGAGCTTCACGGGGCCTGCTATGAAAAGGCGGCGATGCCGGTCTGCGCACGGCCGAGGATCAGCGCATGAATGTCGTGCGTGCCTTCGTAGGTGTTCACCGTTTCGAGATTGAGCAGATGGCGAATGACATGGAATTCATCCACGATGCCATTGGCGCCATGCATGTCGCGCGCCATGCGCGCAATTTCGAGCGCTTTGCCGCAGGAATTGCGTTTCATGATCGACGTGATTTCGACAGCGGCCTTGCCCTCGTCCTTGAGGCGTCCCAGGCGGAGGCAGCCCTGCAGCCCGAGCGTGATCTCGGTCTGCATGTCGGCGAGCTTTTTCTGGACCAGCTGATTGGCCGCGAGCGGCCGGCCGAATTGCTGGCGATCCATCGTGTATTGCCGCGCCGCATGCCAGCAGGCTTCGGCCGCACCTAAAGCGCCCCACGCGATGCCATAACGCGCCGCGTTGAGGCACCCGAACGGGCCCTTGAGGCCCTGCACGTTCGGCAACAGGTTTTCCTTCGGCACCAACACGTCGTCCATCACGATCTCGCCG
>JANXZT010000074.1 GCA_025355395.1 Betaproteobacteria bacterium | reverse complement strand
CGATTTCTTCGGCACCCCCCACGTCGGTCAATCCCGCTGCCACTCGCCTCCGGTCTTCGGGCGTCCGGTTCTGGGAGAGCTTGAATTTGCGCTCGATGTGCCTGATGCGAATCCGGAAGCCGATGATCGCGCCGACCATGGCTGCAAGCCGGTCAGGGTCGAGCATCAGGGTCCACGGATCGCGGCGCATCGATTCGAAGCGCTTAATCAGCGCATCGAGAATGGCGCGGGTCTTGGCGGAATCGTCGGCCAGTTCGATGAATCCGTGCACATGCATTACCGCGTAATTCCATGTCGGCACCGAACTCGCGGGGGTGGTGTACCACGCCGGTGACACGTAGGCATGAGGCCCGTGAAACACGGCGAGGGACTCGGCGGCGGCGGCTTTGGCGACGTGCGGATTGGCCCGCGCAAAATGCCCGAGCAAAGTGCCATGCGGCTCGCAGTCGGCCACATGCAGGAGCGGTAGATGGCTCAACGCCGGTTCAGGTTCGCCCGGCGTGATCAGTGTCGCGAACGGATAGTCGTGCATCAGGCGCACCACGGCTTTGCGGTCGTGGACGTCGAAATGTGGCGGGACGTAGACGGCCATTGTCGGTGGCGGTTCCGCGGCGGTGCGGTCAGTGGCGTACGGCCGATTCGGCACCGGCCGCACACGCCGAGTCGAGTAACACCACGGCCCCGCGCACTGCTTTGTGCTCGAACACGAACCGCGAAACCGAGTCGGCGAAGTGCGATGCCCACGACATCGTCAGGCCTTGAGGGAGAGCGTATAGAGCGTCATCGGCAGAGCGGAGTTCTTGTCGAACGTCGCGCCGGCCTCGATGCCGGCACGGGCGACCGCAGCAGCGCTCTTCAAGCGCGAATATTGAGCGTACATCGCGCCCAAAGCGAACTCCCGGCCGGAACCGATCGCCCAGTACTGCGTGTACTCGAAAACTTCTCGCATCGAATAGACGCCGAAGATGCCGTTCTCATTGGCGATCAACGCGGTGACCTGGGTGGATTCGTAGGGATCATCCTCTTCTTCCTTCGGGTTCAGGAAATGCTGCTCCTTGAGAATCGGATGCAGCTTGCTGAAGGTATCGAAAATCGCCGCCTTGTTCGAGAAATCGAGATCCGGATTCTTGGCGAGCATGTTCTGGAATACGAGCTGGTGTGCGGCGCTGCCGCAAAGTCCCACAAAATTGCCCCGGTGCTGGACGATTTTGTCGTAGCTGCGATCGAATTGCGCCGACAACCGCGTGTCGCCAAAAGTCGTGAGCGAGTCGGCGGCAATGGCGATTTCATCGTGCTTGCGAACGGCAACAAGCGTCGTCATCGAGGGAGACTCCTAGGGAACCTCTGAACAAGTCGCGCGCGATTGCGACGGCAGCGTTTCGGGATGGATTGCCGCAGTTGCCAAATGAGGCGGCGCGAAGCGAAGGGTGGTTCCCTTGTGCCAAGCGTCGCGACAAAGCCAGCCACCCGAAACACCACCGTCCCTCCGGGCTGCTGCCAAATGCGGCGCTTGCTTCCGGGTTTGCCAACTGAGGCTCCTCGGCTTCGTAGTTCGACTACGACCTTCGTCGCGCCGCCGTTGCCAAATGAGGCAATCATCCGCATTTGGCCCTGCAGCGCAATCGTGCGGGACTTATTCAGAGGTTCCTTAGTGGCCGCGCGGCGCGCGACAGGCGCTGCGGGAAAGGGCTGATTAAAGGCCGATTATATCGCGGCCGACAGACCCGGCCCGGACCCCGCCATCGCGGGCGTGATGCGCACCGGAACAGGAGGCAGTGCGTGCGGATTCCATGCCGCAACGGCAAATGTCCAGAAGTCGGCAACGCCGCCGAAGATGATCGCTGGCGGTGATGGCTGATCCAGAAATCGCCATGCCGCCGCCAACGCAGGCAGCGGGTCGGACATCACCGGTTTGGCACGCGTCTGCTTCGAAAGCTTCTCGAGCCGGTCGTCGACCGCCACCGGCAGATGCAGATAAACGGGCGTCGACAGACCCAGTCGGTGCTGGAGATAGATCTGGCGGGCAGTCGAGGCGAGGAGATCGGCGCCGCGCACGATATGGCTGATCTCCTGCTCGGCGTCGTCGACCACGACGGCGAGCTGGTAGGTGAAAAGCCCGTCCGCGCGCCGCAGCGAAAAGTCGCCGACATCGCGAATGAGATGCTGTGACTGCTGTCCCTGCAAGCGGTCGACAAAGTTGATTGTCGCACTGCTTCCGCGGTCGACGCGAAGACGCCAGGTGCAGCGTTCACGTTCGCTGGTGTCGTCGATGGCGCGGATGCGGCAGGTGCCCGGATACACTGCCTCGCCGCCGGCGCCAAGGCGCATTGCACCAAGCGAACGGCGGGTGCAAACGCAGGGAAACACGTCGCCACGCGCCTTCAGTTGCGCCAACGCTTCTCCATACTGACGGGTGCGCTCGGATTGCCGCATGACCGGGCCGTCCCACTCGAAGCCATAGCGTTCCAGGGTGCGAAGAATCAGTGTTTCGGCCCCGGGCCGCGTGCGCTGCGTATCGACATCCTCGATTCGAAGCAACCATTGACCGCCGGCGGCGCGCGCGTCGCAATAGCTGCCAAGCGCGGCAACGAGAGAGCCAAAATGAAGCCCTCCGGTGGGAGAAGGTGCGAAACGGCCGCGATAGCGTTGCGCCGCTATTGTCATCGCGCCCGCTGTGCCGCCCTTCGCGGGTCAGGTTGCTGCCGGACGCTAGCGGAGCGTCGATTGCGCGGCGAGCGCACCCAACGGGGCGGTGCTGACGTGCGCAGTTGGGGCAGGCGTGTACTGCCAGTTGCGCGCCATGTTAGCGAAAACGGCCTGGGGATAATCCGGCCGCCCCAAGCTGCCGTTGTAGCGGCCCAGTGCACGGAAGACATCGCCGTTTTCCATGTCGAGATAGTGGCGCAGAATGACCGCGCCGTAGCGCAGGTTGGTTCGCAGATGAAAAAGACTTTGCTCGCCGTTACCGATGAGGCGCATCCAGAACGGCATGACCTGCATGAAGCCGCGCGCGCCGACCGGCGACACCGCGTATTTGTGAAAGCCGCTTTCGTGCTGGATCACTCCCAGCATCAACTGTGGATCGAGCCCCGCCCGCATCGCCTCGTAGTGCACGGTCGCGAGAAAGTCGGAGCGCTCGCGCACATCCGGGAAGCGCGTGGCGAGGCGGGGCGCCATGGCGTCGATCCAACTGCGCACCACACTGCCTTGCGCGTATTGGGCGGGTGCCGGGCTGTCGGAGAGGGCGCGCGACATAACGGTGACCACCGACGGCGCGAGTTGCTCCTCGACCTGAGCCCCGCCGAATGCGGGAGCGGCGACGAGCAGCGCCAGGGCCGCCAGCGCGGCCTGAAAGTAGGGAAGACGGCGATGCATTGTCGTTGTCATTGGGCGAGACGTTCCTGGATCAGCGAAGCGATGGCCTCCACCGCCACCGCCTCGGCAGGTCCACCGGCACGCCGGAACTGGTATTCAACCTTGCCGTCCTTGAGGGAGCGCTCGCCGATGGTAATGCGGTGCGGGATGCCGATCAACTCCAAGTCTGCAAACATCACGCCAGGGCGCTCGCCCCGGTCGTCCATCAGCACCTCGACGCCGGCGGACCGGAGTGTATCGTACAGCCGGTCGGCGGCCTCGCGTACGGCCGGGCTGCGATCATAACCCACGGGGGCAATGGCCACGCGAAACGGCGCCATGGCCTCGGTCCAGACGATGCCCTTGTCGTCGTAATTTTGCTCAATCGCAGCCGCCACCACCCGGGTTACCCCGATGCCGTAGCAGCCCATTTCCAGGAGGTGCGACTGCCCCTGGGCGTCAAGATACGACGCACCCATGGCCTCCGAGTAGCGGGTGCCCAGCGCGAACACGTGGCCCACCTCGATCCCGCGCAGGATCGCGAGCGGGCCTTTGCCGTCGGGTGAAGGATCGCCTTCGATCACGTTGCGAATGTCCGCCACCTGATCCGGCTCCCGGCAGTCGCGGCCGAAATTGACCCCGCGCAGGTGAAAGTCGACCTCATTGGCGCCGCAAACGATATCGGCCATGACGCCTACTGCGCGATCGGCAATGAGCGGCAACTCCACGGGAATGCCGACCGGGCCGAGATAGCCTGGCGCGCATCCCGTTGCGGCGCGAATCTCCGTCTCGGTGGCCCAGCGCCATCCGGCGAGGCCGGGCAGCTTGCCCACCTTGATCTCGTTGGCCATGTGATCGCCGCGGATCAGCAGCATGTGCACCTTCTCAGCGGCGACGATCATGATGCACTTCACGGTTTTCGAAAGCGGCAGATTCAGGAGCTCGGCCACTTGTTCGCAGGTCGAGAGGCCCGGTGTCGCGACCCGCGTCATTGGCCCGCTGGCGGCGGGCCTCGAGCCGGCCGGTGCCAGCGCCTCGGCCTGCTCGACGTTGGCCGCGTAACTGGAGGCGGGACACCACGCAATCGCATCCTCGCCGGAGTCGGCGAGCACCTGAAACT
>JANXZT010000214.1 GCA_025355395.1 Betaproteobacteria bacterium | reverse complement strand
TCCGCCAAAGGCATAACAGAATACCCGCGGCTGACGGTTCCCGGCGGATCAACAAGGTCGCGTGACGGCTCGTGATGTCGGATACCGCCGACGTCGTAGGTGGGCGCCGAGGCATGCGCAGCGAGACCCAGGACGGAGTAGCCGGCAACCAGAGTTTCAAGGCCGTGCATCCTGCGGGTGCCTTAGAACTCAGTCGATCGCGATCGTCGCAGTGCGGCCCTGGAGTTGCCTGCCGAGAGCCGGGACCAAATTCAACGCGAGCGGACACTCAACCGAGGCTCGCCCGATCCGGGTCGGTCAGACCGACATGACAACTCAAATCGCGGCCGTGTTCCCTGGCTTGACAAAGGGCAGCATCCGATCGGCGAACTGTTACCAGCTCTTTCGCTCAAGGTCAGGCACGACATCGAAGTGTTGGTCACGGCTAAGGACTGGGAGCCGGTGCTGCAGCGCGAGGGCGGCGATCCAGGCGTCGTTGGCTGGGATCGGACGGCCCGACCGCTTGAGCGCAACTCGCAGCGCGGCGTAGGTGACAGCGGTCTCGTCTGTTACCGCGAGGACGTCGAAGTGCTGCAGTTGGGACGCTAGCCACGCTTCGTAGGCGCTGCGATGCCTGGACTCCGCGATTCCGTAGCGGAACTCGCCCAGCACGATGACCGGGATGGCCGCCCGCGCCTGCAATCGCAGCATCTCGCCGACACTGGCGTCGCCGTCCACGAACGCGGAAAGCGCGTTGGTGTCCAGGATCACGCTCGATCCTCCGGTTCGATCACCTCGAAGGCTTCGTCGATCCTGGCTTGGATGCGCGCAGTTTCTTTGTGCAGCCGACGCAGTTTTCCGAATCCCTGCATCCACTCCGGCTCGCCGGGGCGGACGTTGCTCGTGTTGACCGCTAGCTTCTCCTGCAACGCTTCGGCCACGAACTCCTTGAGCGTCTGACCACGCTCGGCGGCTTTCGACTTGGCCCTGCGGAACAGCGGGTCCGGAATTTCAATGGTTGTCTTCATACGCCCATATTCCCGTATTTACGGTTCATCAAGCAAGGGCTACCGATCCTCGATGGTCCGCGCAGGTCTTTTGGCGGCTCGACGTTCGGCCGACGAGGTTGCACCCGATGCGGTGCCGATGCGGTTGTGCGCTCCCCCGGCGCCGCGCGATGCGTGGCGACCTGAAGCCGCGCAGCAGATGCGGTAGCATGGCGAGCCCTTCACCGCCCGCCCGGCTCGCCATGGAAATCGCGTTCGTCCTCGACCCGCTGCCTTCCCTCAAGGCATACAAGGATTCGAGCATTGCCATGATGCGCGCGCTGGCGGCACGCGGTCATCGCAGCTACGCGCTCCTGCCAGGCGACATCTTCTGGAACGGTCTCGGCACCCAGGCCCGCGCGGTGCCACTGACCCTCAGCGACGACGATCATGATTGGTATGCGGCTGGGGAGCCGGTAGAGCGGCCATTGCACGCCTTCGACGCGGTGATGATGCGCAAGGACCCGCCGTTCGACATGGAATATCTTTACGCAACCTATTTGCTCGAAGCGGCCGAGCGCGAGGGCGCGCGAGTCTTCAATCGCCCACGCGCCCTCCGCGATCTCAACGAGAAGCTCGCGATTGCGCAATTCGCCGAGTTCATCGAGCCCACGCTCGTTACCAGCGATCCCCAGCGCATCCGTGCCTTCATTGACGAGCACGCCGACGTCATCCTGAAGCCGCTCGATGGCATGGGCGGGACGTCGATTTTTCGCGTTCGGGAAGCCGACCCCAACCGCAACGTGATCATCGAAACGGTCGGTGGGTTGGGCACGCGCACGGTGATGGCGCAGCGCTACATTCCCGACATTGTCGATGGCGACAAGCGCATCTTGTTGATCGCGGGAGAGACGGTGCCCTACACCCTGGCCCGCATTCCACAACGCGGTGACACGCGAGGCAATCTCGCTGCCGGCGGACGCGGTGAGGCGCGGCCATTGACCCCGCGCGAGTGGGAGATTGCGCAAGCGCTTGGCCCCCCGCTCTGGGCGCAGGGCCTGCTGGTGGTCGGGCTCGATGTGATCGGCGGACGGCTGACCGAAGTCAATGTGACGAGTCCAACGTGCTTTGTGGAGATCACTCAGCAGACCGGTTTCGATGTGGCAGGCATGTTCGCCACCGCGCTCGAACGCGCCGTGCAGCCCACGTCGGCGCAGCAACTCGAGTCGAATACATGATCGGCGTCTTCATCATCGCTCACGACAGCCTGGGCGAGAGCCTCGTCCGGGCCGTCACCCATGTGCTGGGCACCCGGCCTCCGCAGTTCGAAGTGCTGTCGGTGGCCGCCACCGACGATCCGATTCTGCTGTTGCCGCAGGCGCGGGAGCAGGTCAAGCGCCTCGACACCGGCGAAGGCGTGCTGATCTTTTCGGACCTCTATGGTGCGACGCCCTGTAACCTCGCGATCAAGCTGCTCGAG
>JANXZT010000177.1 GCA_025355395.1 Betaproteobacteria bacterium | reverse complement strand
CGCTCAAGTCTCCTCCATCGTGCACTGCAACGGGTGCTGGTACTTCCGGGCAATGTCGATGACCTGATCCACCTTGGCCGCTGCCACCTCCCGGGTGTACGTGCCACAGACTCCCATGCCCTCGCGGTGGACCTGGAGCATCACCTGTGTAGCCTTTTCACGACCCATGGCAAAAACAGTCTGCAGCACGACGACCACAAAGTCCATGGGCGTGTAGTCGTCGTTCATGAGCAGGACCTTGTACAAGGGCGGCGGCTTGAGCCGGGTTTTCACGGCCTCGAGGAGGCTGCCGTCCTGCTGCTGATTCGCCATTGTCCACTTGGAGGAAACGGGGTGGGGTTACCCTATGTTTGATGATTGCAACACATTTTTCAAGCGGAGTGGGGTTCGCCTGCCGCCGCCTTGACGCCGGCAGAACGGAGCGCGTACAAAAAGGTACTGGCCGGCTCCGGAGTGTTGGTGTTGACGTTCGCGCGCGCTTTGCCCCATCCGACCGTCCTCGCGAGTTGCCGGACGAACGCGGTCGATCGCCAGGGACAATAGTGCTATGGCAACCGGAACAGCCTACTGGTTCAACAGCGCCAGGCGTTGCGGATTGGTCACGCAAGCACACTGGTGGGCGCGACGGCCCCATAGCGCCACCGCCGCGTCGCGCCGTCCGGAGAGTCGACGGGATCGAACATGGGGGCGTACAAGCAAAAGTAAAGCCCGCGTCGGACGGGCTTTACCGAGGGGCTTTACTGCGGGGCCTTACTCAATGCCGTTGCGCGCCGCGGATCGGGCGCCCGCGCCTACATTCGCTCGATCATCGCCTTGCCAAAGCCGGAGCAGGAGACCTGGGTGGCGCCGGGCAGAAGGCGCGCAAAATCGTACGTCACGACCTGGTCCGCAATGGCCTTCTCGAGACTCGACACGATCAATGCCGCCGCCTCCTTCCACCCCATGTGCACCAGCATCATCTCCGCCGACAGGATTTCCGATCCCGGATTGACGTAGTCCTTGCCGGCATATTTGGGAGCCGTGCCGTGCGTGGCTTCGAACATGGCCACCGAATCGGACATGTTCGCGCCGGGCGCGATCCCGATGCCCCCGACCTGCGCGGCGAGCGCGTCCGAAACATAGTCGCCATTCAGGTTCAAGGTGGCAATCACGTCATATTCGGCGGGACGCAGCAGGATCTGCTGCAGGAACGCATCGGCGATCACGTCCTTTACCACGATCTCGCGCCCGGTGCGCGGGTTCCGGAACGCGCACCACGGGCCGCCATCGACCGGCTTGGCGCCAAACTCGCGCTGCGCCAAGGCGTACGCCCAATCGCGGAAAGCGCCTTCCGTGAACTTCATGATGTTGCCCTTGTGCACGATCGTGAGCGACCGGCGATCGTTGGCGATGACGTACTGCAGCGCCTTGCGCACCAGGCGTTCAGTACCTTCACTCGATACGGGCTTGATGCCGATGCCCGACGTCTCCGGGAAACGGATCTTTTTCACGCCCATCTCGTTGACCAGGAACTTGATCAGCTTTTTCGCGCCTTCCGACTCGGCCGCCCACTCGATGCCCGCATAAATGTCCTCCGAATTCTCGCGGAAGATCACCATGTCGATCTTTTCCGGCTCCTTCACGGGCGATGGAACGCCGCGGTAATGGCGCACCGGGCGCAAACAGACGTAGAGGTCGAGCTCCTGCCGCAACGCCACGTTGAGGGAGCGGATGCCGCCACCCACGGGCGTGGTCAGGGGTCCCTTGATCGACACCGCGTAGTCGCGCAGGATCGACATCGTTTCTTCCGGCAGCCACACGTCGGGGCCGTAGACATTCGTCGATTTTTCGCCGGCGTAGATCTCCATCCAGTGGATTCGGCGCTTGCCGCCGTAAGCCTTGGCAACGGCGGCATCGACGACCCTGATCATCACCGGCGTGATGTCGACGCCGGTGCCATCGCCCTCGATATAGGGAATGATCGGCTGGTCCGGTACGGTGAGGCTAAAATCGGCGTTGACCGTAATTTTCTGGCCGCCGGCCGGGACCTTGACGTGCTGGTAACTGGGCATGAAACCTCCTCGGGAATCCCTGGCTGCCACGAACCGGTCGGTCGATGAATTTCACACCGGTGCGCCTGTTTGCAAACCCTTAATTATCCTCGTTTCCAGTGATCTCCGCCACGCCGCCGAGCACTGTGCCGCGTCGTCGCCGTGACGGTGTGCGCGCAGCTTCGGGCGCCTCGGTCATCCTGTTCAACAAGCCGCACGGCGTGCTGTGCCAGTTCTCGGTAGACGGCACCGCTCGCCGCACGCTCAAGGATTTCATTCCGCTTCGCGAAGTGTATCCGGCCGGCCGCCTCGACACTGACAGCGAAGGTCTGGTGATCCTGACCGCCGATGGGGCACTGCAGGCAACCATTACCCACCCGCGACACAAGCTTCTCAAGACCTATTGGGTACAGGTGGAAGGCGCCGTGAATGAAGAAGCCCTGCTCCAGTTGCGCGAAGGCGTGGCGCTGATCGATGGACCGACGCGTCCGGCAGCGGCGCGGGACATCGACGAGCCCGCCGGCCTGTGGCCGCGCGAGCCGCCGATCCGCGTCCGTCGCGCAATTCCGACGACCTGGCTCGAGCTCGTTCTCGCCGAAGGACGCAATCGGCAGGTGCGCCGCATGACCGCTGCGGTGGGTTTTCCGACCCTACGCCTGGTTCGCCGCGCGATCGGACCATGGTCACTCGATGGTCTTTTGCCCGGCGCGTGGCGCGAAGAAAACGCCGCCTTGGGCGTGCTATCATCGCCGCCCACTCGATGATCGTGCCCCGTCCCGCTGTTGCACTGGTAAACGCTGCGTCACGCGCAAGCCCAGGTACCGCGGACGGCGTCACTTCCGGCCGCCATGGCCGGCACGCAAGGTTCCCTTTCCACCGATGATCCGACGCCTGCTTGCGCGGCTAATGCCCGGCGGTGCGCCACGCAACGCGAAAGCGCGTGTGTACGGCCCCGCCGACCACCCAATACGGCGCACGCAGCTTTCTCCCGGCGCCTTGCAAGTGACAACCCGCCTGCACGAGGGAGGCTTCCAGGCGTTCGTGGTCGGCGGGGCCGTACGCGATTTGTTGCTGGGATTCGAGCCCAAGGACTTCGACATCGCGACCAATGCCCATCCCGAACAGGTGAAGCCGCTCTTTCGGCGCGCCTTTCTGATCGGCCGGCGCTTTCGCCTCGTGCACGTGCACGCAGGATCCGAAACGGTGGAAGTTTCTACGTTCCGTGCCGCGCAGACTGGCAACGACGCCACCGACGAGCACGGTCGCCTGCTGTCGGACAATGTGTATGGGACGCAAGCCGAGGACGCGGCCCGGCGCGATTTCACGATCAACGCGTTGTACTTCGATCCCGCCGCCGAAGAAGTCTGGGATTACGTCGGAGGCGTGGCGGACATTCGTGCGCGCAGGTTGCGCCTGATCGGCGCGCCGACCACGCGATTCAGGGAAGACCCGGTGCGCATGCTGCGCGCCGTGCGCCTCGCGGCCAAGCTCGATATCGCCATCGACCCGAAAACCGCCGCACCGATCGGCAAGCTCGCGCCGCTCATGGCAAACGTGCCGCCCGCGCGGCTCTTCGACGAAATGCAAAAACTGCTGCTGTCAGGGCATGCGGTGGAGACGCTCAAGAGCCTGCGCTCGCACGGTCTTTCGCACGGCCTGCTGCCGCTGCTCGATGTCATCCTCGAGCAGCCTTTGGGACAGCGATTCATCGAGCTCGCGTTGGCGAACACCGACCAGCGTGTGCGCGAGGATCGTCCGGTCTCCCCGGGGTTCATGTTCGCGACTCTCCTCTGGCATGAAGCGCTTGCCACCTGGACGGCTGCCAGGAACCGCGGCGAGCGACCCATCCCGGCGCTCTTCGACGCCATGGACCAGGTGCTCGAGCGTCAGGCAAAGCAGATCGCCATTCCGCGCCGCTTCGAAGCGACGATCAAGGAAATCTGGTCGCTGCAGCCGCGCTTCGAGCAACGGGCGGGACAGCGGCCGTTCCGGCTGCTCGAGCATCCGCGCTACCGCGCCGCCTGGGACTTCCTGGACCTTCGCTGCAAAAGCGGCGAACTCGAGGGCGAGCAGGGCGAGCTCGCGCAGTGGTGGGATCGCTTTGCCAACGCCGGGCATGCGCAGCGCGAGGCAATGCTCAAGCCCGACGAGGCACCCAAGACCAAACGCCGCTCGCGCGGGCGCGGCCGCAAGCAACGTGAGGCAGGCGAGGCCAGCGAGGCCGCTGGCGTTGTGCCAGGTGATGGCGTGGACGATCCGCCGCCGTGACGTAGGTTTCGACCGGTGACACTCCTGGCACGCGGTACGGTGCGCGCCGTCGTGGGCCTCGGCAGCAACCTCGCGCATCCGCACCGGCAAATCGCCCGCGCCTTGTGCGCGATCATGCGATTGCCGCGCACGCGTCTCCTGGCGGTATCGCGAAACTATGTCAGCGCGCCGGTCGGCTGCGGCGATCCACAGCCCGATTATGTCAATGCCGTGGCGATTGTGGCGACCGCGCTGCCGCCACGCGCGTTGCTTGCACGGCTTCTTTCCATCGAGCGCGCGCGCCATCGGCGACGAAGCCCCGGCGACGCGCCGAATGCGGCGCGGACGCTCGACCTCGATTTGTTACTATACGGCGCACGCCGGATCGCCATCCGCGATTTGACCGTACCGCATCCGCGCATGCACGAGCGCGCCTTCGTGCTTCGGCCGCTCGGCGATGTTGCCTTGGCGAGCATCATTCCGGGCCGTGGTCTGGCACGGCACTTTCTTCGCAACGTACGCGCGCAACGCGTCGCACGCACGCGGCGCCACATCCTAAGGAACCTCTGAATAAGTCCCGCACGATTGCGCTGCAGGGCCAAATGCGGATGATTGCGACCCACGCGACGACGGTCGTAGTCAAACTACGATGCCGAGGAGCGCGGGGAAGCAAGCGCCGCATTTGGCAGCAGCCCGGAGGGACGATGGGGTTTCGGGCGGCTGGCTTTGTCGCGACGCTCGGCACCGGGAACCACCCTTCGCTTCGCGCCGCCTCATTGGCAACTGAGGCCATCCATCCCGAAACCCCACCGTCGCAATCGCGCGCGACTTGTTCAGAGGTTCCTTAGTGGCCACGCCGACGCCGCTCCCCGCCTTCATTGCCAAGGTGCTGGCGTGGCTTCCGGTGACATTCGCGGTGTGGTATTTCGCGTCGCCGTTGCTGCTGTGGCCGGTGCGCTGGCTGCTGGAGGCGCTCGTGCAGGCAGGGTTGCGCGATCTGGTGCGTGATGTCGCACAGAACCAGGCGGTGTTCGTGTTTGCGACCACGCTGCACCCGGGCGAGGCCCTGGCGGCGACGGGCAACATCACGGTCGAAGTGAATGGCCTGCTGTATGCGTTCGGGATGCCGCTTTTTGCGGCGTTGACGCTCGCCGCCGCAGCGCAGCGGCGGGCACGGGTTCTCGCGATCGGCTATGCTGTCCTGTTGCCTGTGGTGGCTTGGGGCGTGCTCGCGGACTTCCTGAAAAATGTCGCAATCACCTCGGGACCGCTGGTGGCATCGCAAACCGGATTCTCGGCGTTGCAGCGCGAAATCATCGCCTTCACCTTCCAGTTCGGATCCCTCATCCTGCCCACCGTGATACCCGCGATTGCCTGGGTCATGACGCATCGCCGTTTCCTGGAGCGCCTGCGCGAACCGGCGCAGCCCGCAGCCGCGTAGGCGTGTCAACGGCCACCGAATGCGTCACGACCCGCCGAGCGCGTCCTTGCGCCCACGCTCCCGGTCCCGCAGGATGCGGCGCTGCACCTTGCCGGTGGTCGTCATCGGCAACGCGTCGATGAATTCGATCTCACGGGGATATTCGTAAGGCGCCAGAAAGCTCCTGACGTGCCGCTGCAAATCCTCTTCCAGCGCACGTGACGCGGTGTGTCCCGTGGCCAGCACGATGAAGGCCTTCACCACGTGGCCACGCGTCGCATCGGGCGATGGCACCACCGCGGCATTCGCCACCGCGGGGTGGCGCACGAGGCAGTTCTCGATCTCGGAGGGGCCGATGCGGTAGCCCGCCGACTTGAACATGTCGTCGGCGCGGCCCTGGTACCAGAGATTTCCCTCCGCATCGCGCTTGGCGAGATCTCCGGTGCGGCACCAGTCCCCGATGTACTTACCGATCGTGCCTTCGCGGTTGCCGAAATATTCCAGGAAGAAGACCGGGTCCGCGTTGCCATCGGGTGCGATGCGGTGCACCGCCACTTCGCCGATATCACCGGCCGGCACTTCCCGGGCTTCGTCGTCGATCAGTGCAATACGATGCCCGGGATACGGCCTGCCCATCGATCCCGGCCGTGCCGGCCACAGCGCATGTGAATTGCCGACGATGTAATTCGTCTCGGTCTGCCCGAACATCTCGTTGATGGTGACACCGAGCGCCGCCTCCGCCCATTCGAATACGGCGGTTCCCACTGCCTCGCCGGCGCTCATGACACTGCGCAGATTGATATCGAAGCGCTCACGAGGGCGCGGGAACGCCTTCATCATGAGCTTCAGGGCCGTCGGAAAAAGAAACGTGTTGCGAATCTGATAGCGCTCGATCAGTCCAAACGCGCGCTCGGCATCGAAGCGGCCGCGATAGCCCACGATCGGCTGCCCGAAGTAGAGCGCCGGCAGCAGGGCATCCATCAGCCCACCGGTCCACGCCCAATCGGCCGGCGACCAGAAGAGATCGCCTGGCTGCGGGTAGCCATTGTGCGAATGGGTAAACCCGGGCAGGTTGCCGAGCAGGCACTGATGCGGCATCAATGCGCCCTTCGGCGGCCCGGTGGTGCCGCTGGTGTAGATCAGCACGGCGGGATCGGTGGCCGCGGTGATGACCCCGATGAAGTACGGCGAAGCATCGCCGATGAAGCTCTCCCACGGCGTAACGAAGGACGCTTGCGCATCCGCAACCCCGACGACGTGCGCCAGTGTCGGGCAGCGGTCCCGGATCGGGACGAGGTTGGGGAGCGACTGTGGATCGACGAACGCCACCTTGCATTGCGCATTCGTGAGTCGGTATTCGAGTGCTTCGGGGCCAAACAGGAATGACAGCGGGACGGTGATGCCGCCAAGCTGGTAGACCGCGAGGTGGGCGATCACCGTTTCGGGACGCTGCGGCAACACGATGGCGACCTTGTCACCGCGGCCGATGCCGCGTGCCGCCAGTGCATTGGCAAGGCGGTTCGCGGCGCGCTGCAAGTCCCAGAACGTCAAGGCCCGGGTGGCGCCGGATTCGTCTTCCCAGTAAAGGGCGAAGCGGCTGCGGTCGTTGGCCCATCGCCCGCAGCACGCTTCTCCAATATTGAACTGCGCCGGCACGTCCCAACGGTGCGCAGCGTGCAACTCCGCGTAACGATCGACCGCCATGTTTCGCTCAACCGGCGGGCGCCGGCTCGCCGCGCACCGATTTCTCATCGAGCTTGAGCGGGTCGACAGCAACCCATACCCAATCGGGCTGTTCCTCCAGCAGCCGGCCAAAGCGGATCGGGTAGGACGATCGCCTCGTTTGCAGCCGGAAACGCTTGGCCGGGCGATATTCGGCGGCTGGCACCACGAGCGACTGCACGGCGCTCTGCGTTGCGCGGCGCCGCAGTGCCAGGAACAGCGCGCCGAACGGGCGGCCGTCGCGCACCGATTCGCCATCCACCGAGTAATGGTCGTCGGTGATGACGCGCTGTTCTACGACATCGACCCCAACGACGGTATCGGCGATGGCCTGCAGCCCGATTTCCACGGAATTGACCGTAAGGCGCTTCATGCGCCGAACGACGCCAAGCGTCCAGACGATTTCTGCATGCGGTCTGAGCGCGACCAGCGTCCCGAGGGTGAGCGGGTTGGCGGCATCGATCGCCGCGGTCAAACGGAACCCGGTGGCGCTCATGTCCCTGATCGCCCACGGTCCGCCAGCCGGGGTGTAGGTGGCGAGCCGCTGCGATGTCATCTCCTTGCGGCGAAGTCCGGTATCGCGCACGCGACCGAATACTGCAAGCTCCATCGTTCCGCTGAAGCTCGTGCCTGTGTCGAGCTCACGCATCGGCGAGCGATCCTCCTCACGCAGATAGCCCGAAATCTTGGTGAAACCGACGATGGCGTCGACCGCCCCTTCAGCCGACGTGCGCTCGCCACGGCGTAGAACGGGCCGAAACTCACCATCGACTTGCGCCGCGAGCTTGGTCAAAGTCGACAACTGCTCGACACGACGGACGGTGCGCGAAGACAGTGGCGCCGCCTTGATGCGCTGCTCCACCGCGAGGACGTGCTGCCGCAAACGGGAATGGAGCGTCCTCGTATCGACATAGAGGACCTGGCCCTCCGGCGCCACCGCGCCGACGCGCCGCAATCCTTCGCGCTGCGCCGGATCGACGTAGAAGGATGATGCCGCCACGGGCTCGGCCACGAGCCGCAATTGCGTACACCATTCGTCCAGTTGCGTTGCAAGCCATTCGAGATACGAAGGCGTGACATTGCCGGTGTTGGCGAGCTGCAGAACGAGGACATTCAGGTACTTCTGCTCGATCGTGGTCACGCCTTCCACGCCCGCCAGCGTGACCTGGCGGTGCTCGATCTGTTGAACGCAGGCCAGCGAATACAACGTGTGCAGCTCCGTCCACTTGCCTGGAATCCAGGCCTCGTAGCGAAACATCCTGATCTTGGAATCAATCCCGAGGTGCGTGATCTGGCGGGCAATGAGCTCGGGGAAAAGCGCCTGCCACTTCACCTCCTGGGCGTGTTCGACCATGTCCCGCCCATACGCCGCATACGCCCGGCCGAAGCCGTGGGTCAGGTCGAACAACGCCTGCCACAGTTGATGCTCGAT
>JANXZT010000176.1 GCA_025355395.1 Betaproteobacteria bacterium | reverse complement strand
TGATTGACCAACGCCGCCAGGTATCACGCCACAGCCGAGATTGCGCAGCGCGCGATCGAGTGCGGTGGCGGCGATAACCCAGTTGTACATCGTCGTCTGATCGACGAGGTCTCCAGACTGGAACCCGCAGCCAGCGAGCGCCTTGGCGAACGAGGCAACGATGTGATCGATGTCTTTGGCCGTGAAAGGCATGTAGAACGGACCCGGTGCCGCGAAAACATGGGCGATGATCTCGCGCGGAACACCGAGCCGGTCGCCGTAAGGCGGCGCATGCCGGGTAGATTCGACGAGCACTTCCTTCGACAGCATGGGGAGGCTTGCCCATGCTTCTGCCTTGATGTCGGCGGCGGAGATGCCCGCAGCCGACCATTCCTTTCGATATGCGCCGGTCGCATAGGCTCGAAGCGCCGCTGCAACCGCAGCCGCATCTTGCGCAGTCCGGCAAAGCTCCCAGGAGGAATGTTCGTTAATCTCGTCGAAACTTGCCAAGGTGATTCACCAGTATTGTTTACGGGGCTCGCGCTTGACGCGCGCAAGACAAGGAATACCGAAAGTGCGCGCTGTAGCACCCGAGCAGCTGAGCAGCATCGAGGTTGCCGGAGTCATCCAGTTCGGCGACCGGACGAAACCGAGCGATCGAAGAGGCGGCAGCGGCAACGGGAATGCCATTAAATACATTGCGCCAAGCCCATCCAGAGTTTCCCCCCAACAGACGCATTGAGTCCGGGATGATTTTGCTGTAGAAAGCCCGCGTCTGGCAGATGATTCTAGAGACGGCGTTAGAATGCGTCAACATCTATGTTGACCGAGTAACCCGGCAGTGCTTCTGCGCTTCCTCCGGAGAACATTGCGCCACCATTCAGAGTTCGATCAACCTGCGATCCCCGCGGACAATGGCCGCGAGTTCGCGGGGCGGATGATGCATGTCCGGCGCGGCACGCCGTGCTTTCCACCCTATGATGCGCCAGTGGGGAGTCTGGAATTCGACGTTTCAAGTTCAAATGTTCCTTTGAGCAGGACAAAATGACCGAGAAAAAGACAAAGATCGGCCGTCGGCGGGCCGAAAATGCGCGCGAAAGCAGCGAGTTTTATCAAGAGCGTCGCAAGCAGATTTTCGACACGGCAGCCCTCGTTTTTGAAGAACGCGGCTATCAGGCAACAACCATCGCCGACATTGCAGAGAGGCTCGGGACGGATCGCGCTTCTCTCTACTATTACGTAGGCTCGAAGAAGGAGCTATTCCACCAGGTTGTGCGCGAAGCCGCCCAGACGAATGTGCTCGCGATCGAGGCCCTGGTCGTCACCAAACAGCCGGCGAGCGACAAGCTCCGCTTGGCTTTCATGGGTTTGATGGAAAGCTACAGCACCTCATACCCGTATTTGCACCTCTTTCTTCAGGAGAAATTTCCGACGCTCTCTGGCGAGCGCGACGCCTGGAGTAAAGAAATACAAGGGTGGTCGGATCGCTATTACCGAGCGATGCACAAGATCATCAAGCAGGGCGTCGACGACGGCGAATTCTCGATTGGACTGCCTGTCGGACTTGCCACCATGGCGGTGATCGGCACGATCAACTGGGCACACCGCTGGTATCGGCCAGGCCGCACGCTTCCTCCGAAGCGGATTGGGGAGGGGTTTGCCGAGATCCTTCTCAAGGGCCTCGTGGCCAAGCAAGGGCGAAAGTAGCCTTCACGGTCAAGCCCGTTCTCGGGTGACGAGGACTCGGTTCATCCTGCATTCATGCACCATCGCGGAAGGGCTCATTGACGGCCGATACGACGCGCGTCAAGAACGAGGACTACTCTTCCTCAATGACCTTGATGGCCGACATCGGGCAGGAGGCCGCCGCTGCGTGCAGTTCAGCAAGACTCGCGGTGCCTCCGCCTTGATACACCGCTTGTCCATGCTCATTGAGGCGAAAGGCCCGGGGAGCGGCCTGGGTGCACATCGAAACCCCCATGCAGTGATCGTGTGAAACCTCGACGCGAATTGGGGGCCTGCGTTGCTCGGTCATTTCTCGTGCAACCTTACTTCGAGGTGCTGGAGACTGCGCGACACCATGGTCGGGTTGTATTCCAAGGTGGGCGTGGTGACTTCGATCGAGCTGAACTCGGAAGCCAGATAGGTTAGCGCCTCCTGCACCTCCATGCGCGCGAGTGGCGCTCCGAGGCAGGTATGGATGCCTTGCCCGAACGCGGCATGCCGATTGGGCCAACGCGTGATGTCGAGCGTATCCGGATCCTTGAACGCTGCCGGATCACGGTTTGCGGCGTGCTGAATGAGAAAGACGCGGTCCCCTTGGGCGATGTCCTGGCCGAAGAATTCGAATGATTCCTTGGCCCATCTGCCCATGCCGCGGATGGGCCCGTCGAACCGGAGGATCTCTTCGGTAGCCGTCCGCGCCAGCGCCGGGTCCTTCTGGAGCATGTGCCATTGATCGGGAAACTGATGAAACGCCACGATGCCATTGGCCAGGAGGTTCATGGTCGTCTCGTGACCTGCGAACACCATCAGGGCAGCATTGGCAATGATCTCCTCTTCCGTGAGACCCCCGCCGTTTTCATCCTTTTGTGCCAGCGCTGAGAGCACATCGTCCTTCGGCGCGGATATCCGGGATCTGACGATTGGGCGCATCAACTCCGCGAGATTTTTCATGGCGGCCTCGCCACGCTTGAGTTTCTCCTCATCATGGCCCTTCACGAAGATGACCGCCCCGAGATCCTCTGACCAGGCGTGGACATCCTCTCGCGACTCAGGTCCCAAACCGAGAAACTCGGAGATCACGATGACCGGCAAATTGAAGGCGAACCGGGATAGGAAATCGACGGGATGTCCACCGCGAAGCGGTTCGGCCAGCTCACGCACGAGACTCTGAATGCGCGGACGCCTGCTCTCGATGCTCGTCGGAACGAATGCACGGTTGACGAGTGCGCGGGCGCGCGTGTGATAAGGCGGGTCCTTCCACACGAAGAATTTCGACAGGAACCCCAGCAACTGCTGACTGCTGGTCTGCGCATTGCGGAGTTCGGTGCCGAACGGGCCGGAGAACCGGTCGGACGACAAACGATCAGCGTCGCGGAACCCCGCCGTGACGGCGTCGTAACCGGTCACGATCCAGCCGTTCCAGCGCGGGTTCCAGAGCACCGGGCTGATCTGCCGCAACTTCTTGTAATACCGCTCCGGGTGATTGATGGCTTCGTCACCAAGAAGATCGTCAAGTTCGATGTCGTGATGGACCGCTTTGGCCATCGTTCCCTCCGTGGACCGCGAGCGCTGCGCGTGAGCGAATGTCGACGCATGGTACGGCTGATCCCGACCTGTCGTCAACGGATATGTTGACCCGTGGAGCGATGATTCGCCTGAACGAGAAACGGCTCCGACCTGAGCCGCGATTGAGCACCTCAGGCGACGGACGTCACGCAGCCGCCGGGCTGAATACGCTCAATGCCCGTGCGACATTCACCGGCGCGGTTCATCCGTCCGCGTCCGCGCGACCAAGCGCGGCGCATTAGGCCGCTCGACCCGCCAGCAGCCGGGTGGCGGTATAGGTCATGACGCAGGTCCCGTGCTGGTTCTGCACGCTGATCTCACTGGCCACTACGGCGCGGTTGTTCTTGGACGTGGGCCGCACGCCGGTCACCGTGATTCGCGCACCGATCGTGTCGCCCACCCGAACCGGTGCATGGATCTTCTGATGGAGTTCGAGCATCGCCAACCCGGTACCCTGGATCATCGATTGCAGGATGAACCCTTCGATGATGGAGTAGGTCAGCGCACCTGGCACCGGGCGCCCTTCGATGGCTCCGCCGGCATAGCCTTCCTCGATGAAAATCGACTCCAGCATGCCGGTACACCCGATGAAATTCACCAGATCAGCTTCGGTGATGGTCCGTCGAAAGGTCTGGTATACCCGGCCGACCACCAAGTCTTGCCAGAAGAAGCCTTGGCCGATGCGTTGGGGTGCGGTATCGCTCATGGGAGATGTCGTCCATTGTTGAGGGGGTTGCGCCAACCAGCCGGGCTCACTGCTTCGGCCCGGGGCGTTTCACCAGCGGCATGGCACTCCTGTCGGGTAGCAGCCCTTCCAATGCAGCACGGATTTCCAGCGCAAGGAAACGCGAGTAGAGACGCGCTTCGTTGATCGCGCCACCCATCAGCCACAGCCCGTCCTGTGCGGTGCGACGCCACATGTTGCGCATCACGTTGTCTTTGTCGAAGCCCCAGACCGGACCGATGCGATTCGCGATCTCGTCACCCAGGACCTTCCGCACACCTTCTTGCATGCCTTCGAAACCGGTGGCAAGCACCACGAGATCGGCCGGGATGGTGCTACCGTCCTTCATGCGCAAACCGGTCGCCACGAACCGGTCCGAATCCGAGTCCTGGAGCAGCTTGATTTTGTTATCGATGATCAAGTCACAGCAGCCAACATCGATGTAATACCCGCCGGCGCCGCGCAGGTAAAGCAGCTGGAATCCGGTGTCGTCCTCGCCGTCGTGGGTATTGAAGCCGGCTGCGTGAAGCTTGTCCAGGAGTTCACGATCGTGTTCCCTTGTTCTCTTGGTGACCCACTTGTAGGTCTCCAACAGGACGGGATAGGGAATGGCTGCGGTCATGAGATCGACATCCTCGACGGGCCAACCTTCGCCATAGACGGCATAGCTGATCCGGGCACCCGGGTCGAGACTCACGACGCAGGTCGCCCCGCGCTGCACGATCGACACCGATGCCGCTCCGCTCACGTAGAGATCCTGCGCGACGTCATGCCCACTGTTACCGGTGCCGATGACGATGGCGTGCTTGCCAATCCAATCCAGCCCTGTCTTGAACTGCCTGGAGTGAAGAACCACACCACCGAAGTCCTCGAGGCCCGGTAATCTTGGCCGCTTCGGCGCCCCACCCGAAACGCCGGTCGCCATTACGAGGTGTTTGCAGCGCATCTCGCGCGTAGAACCGTCGCCTCGCTTGAGTGAAATCATCCACTCCTTGGCAACGTCGTCAAACTTGCCGCTCTGGACCTCGGTTGATGTCCAGACATTGAGTTCAAGAAATTCTGCGTACGCCTCCATCCAACCGGCCAGCATGTCCTTCGGAATCCAGACAGGCCAGGTCGTTGGAAATGGCAAGTACGGAAAGTGGTTCGCAACGATTTCGTTGTGCAGCGTGAGGTTGTTATAGCGATGGCGCCATACATCGCCCACGCGCGCCGACGTTTCTACGACCAGGGCATCAACACCCATTTGTCGAAGTCTCGCCGCCAGGATCAGGCCTCCCTGACCTGCCCCGATGATCAGCACCGGCGGATCGCGGTCCGCGTAGCTGCGCTCCTTCTCACGGATCTGCTGCCAGTTCTCGGGAGCGACGATTTGCGAGAACTCGTCACCCGTCGGCCGCCGGTCACCCGTCTTTTCCTCGAAGCCGCGAATCTCGTGAAGGGCGGTCAGCAGCAACCACACTTTTGGGTTGAGTAGATCTGCCTCGTTGTGGAGTAGGCGGACGAACCCGGCTCCAGTGCCCACTGCCGTATCGAAATCGAAATAGGCCTCGATGACCGCGCGGCCCGAGCGTTTCACCAGGCGAGGGGCAGACCGGCCGGCTGCGATCCGCACATTCCTCGCTTCAACGCGATCTGCAGCGGCCTCAAATGCATCGCGAATATGGTCCGGCCCGGCGAAGGTTCTGTGCTCCCAGGTGAACGACAGGATATCGCGCCAGAAGCCGTCGCCAGCGAAGAGCTGGCCGAGGGCGCTCGAGTCGCGTTGCTCGATGGCATCGCCGAACCTAGCGAGCCAACTCGCGAACACAACATCGGGGGTGGCCATGGACTTTATATCGCTGATTCCCATCGTCGGGTTCTCCTCTTCCAGATGCGTCTGGGTCACAGGGGGAGGCCAAGCAGGCTCAAGCTAACGATTCTAGGAACGGCATCGGAATTCGTCAACACATATGTTGATTATCGTGCCATACGGCCTTGGCGCGACCGCCTGAACGGCATCGCCATCGCGATCCCGGAGCACTACTACCTTTCAACGCTCGCGTTGACAGGCCGGTAATTCTATGTTTCGATTCGGCCGACGCCCTGTTTCAATCGCCGCATGATTCTCGGGAACGCATGGGGTGTCGGCATGCCTATAACAGCTGATAACGAGGAGATCGAATGTTCGGCTTATCAAGAAGGACTCTGAGCGTAGCCGCCCTGATCATGGGTATGGGCATCGCCAATCTCCAGGCGCAGACCACGCAGACCTACACGATCGTCAGTCTGCTCGACTACTCGGGACCCTTTGCGAATCGCGGCAAGCCCGTGGAGCAGATGCAGCGCCTGCTGGTCGATTGGTTCAACGAGACGCGCGGCGCCCAGGCTGGTATCAAGCTCGACTTCAAGCCCATCGACACGGGCTATGACCAGGCAAAGACCGTCCAAGCTTACGAGCGAGCGCTCGAAGACAAGTCGCTCATTGGCATCGTGACCTTCGGCTCGCCGAATGTCATCGCCCTCCAGAACCGGCTTGCACAAGACAAGATCCCGGCGGTTCATGGCGGCCCCTCCTACAGCCTGATGAAGCCGGGCAACTGGGTGTTCACCCCGCTGGGGGACTACGCCCGCTACTTCGCCGCCGCGACCAAATGGCGCCTGAGCACCTGGACGGAGTCTCGACCTCTTAAAATCGCCTTCGTCACGTTCGATGGCAGTTCCGGCCGGGACTGGGCGCAGGCGTTTCAAACTCGCATCAAGGGCATGAACGCGGAGGTCGTACTGACCGAGTTCGTCTCGCCCCGCGCGCTGGATGTGTCCGCCAACGTCGCCCACATCACGGCGGCTGCGCCCGATCTCGTCTTCCTGGCGACCACCGACCAATTGCAGCCCGCGCTCCTGAAAGAGCTCAAAGCGAGCAAGTTCGACATGAGCAGGATCGTGAACTCACAGCACGAAGGGCTTTCGCTTCTCGATCTTCTTGGGGTCCCCAAAGATGCCTACGAGGGGACCTATGAAGTCACGAGCCAGAACTACGCAGACCAGGGAACCGACGCGTACAAGATCTATCAGTCTCGTCAGTCGAAGTACACCACCCGCTGGTCGGCCGATACTTTGCTGCATTACTCATCCATGATGGTCTTGCTCGATGCGATCGAGCGCGCCCAAGCCAAGGTTGGCAAGGCGCGGATCAATGGCACAGAGGTTTTTGCCGAGATGCGCGCGGGAAGTTTCAACGGCTACGGCCTCCTCGGAAAGATCCAGTTCGACATCGACAGTGATCCGACGCAGGGCGCGGATTCCGTGGTCATGCTCCAGCAGAAAGGCGGAAAAATCACCCGGGTCAGCGATTCAATACCGCTGGCCAAATGATCGACAGGGCTGCGCCCGCATCAGGTAGATGTCGTTGCCGACAAGGTGGTGGCGATTCGGCCGCTCTCCTTGCCGGCAACGGTGGTCATGCAGCGACGCAGCCGATACCCCTCTTCAAGGAAAGCGATGCAACCCATAGTCATGCAGCAGGGACCTCCTCCTGCCTCATCGGCTGCCCCCATTGCACCCGTCCTTTCCGTGACCAATGTCGAGGTCCGATATCAGGGCAGCATCCTCGTCCTGAAGAACGTCTCCCTGACCGTTGGGGAAGGCGAAGTGGTCGCCCTGCTGGGCAGCAATGGTGCCGGAAAGACAACGACGCTCAAATCGATCTCGAGCCTCATCCAATCTGAAGAGGGTCGGGTTACCGAGGGCCAGATCCACTTCTTGGGGGCACACATCCACAACCAGGATCCGGTCTCCACCGTCCGGCGCGGCCTGGTTCAAGTGATGGAAGGGCGGCGTGTCCTCGAACACATGAGCGTTGAACAGAATTTGATCGTCGCGTCCGCGCCAATCAAGGCGAATCGTCAACGGCTCCGCCAGGCACTTGACGAGATCTATGGCGTATTCCCGATCCTGGCCGAGTTTCGAGACAGGCAATCGGGGTATCTATCCGGTGGCCAGCAACAGATGCTGGTGATCGGACGGGCGCTGATGGCGAAGCCGCGTTTGCTGCTGCTGGACGAACCATCGCTAGGGTTGTCGCCGCTTCTCGTCCATACGATTTTCAAGTCCATCGCGCGGATCAATCGCGAACTTGGAACATCCATCCTGCTCGTTGAGCAGAATGCCAAGGTGGCTCTGGGCGTTGCGCATCGCGGTTATGTCCTCGAGAACGGACGCATCGTGATGGAGGGCACGCGCCATGAGTTGCTAAACAACGAGGATCTCAAGGAGTTCTATCTTGGGATCAGCGCGACGGGCCAGCGAAAGAGCTTCAAGGACATCAAGCAATATCGGCGCCGACGTCGGTGGCTGGGATGAAAAGGATTGCGCATGCTTTGGGAAACTCTGCTTCGTGTCCTCGTTAGCGGCATCGCCAACGGGGCAATCTATGCCTCGGTCGCAGTCGGCTTCAGCATCATTTACCGCTCGGGCAAGGTCTTCAACATTGCGCAGGGCGAGATGCTGATGCTGGCCACCTTCATGGCCATGACATTCTTCGGAATGGGCATGAACCATTGGGTGGCGCTTGCATTGACTGCGACCGCCATGGGCTTGTTGGGCTTGGGTGTTGAGCGGTTTGTTCTCCGCCCGCTGGTTGGACAGTCGGAGATGGCGCTGTTCATGGCGACGCTCGGCCTCTTGCTCGTGCTGAACGGCCTCGGAGTGATTATGTTCGGCACCGAGCCGCGCCTCTTCCCCGACGTGCTGGGCACGGAGCGTTGGCTGGTGGGTACGGTTTCGATCAAGCAATCAGCGGTGCTCGGCACCGCCCTGGTTGCTGGATCGGTCGCGGGATTGGCGTGGTTCTTTCGCTCGACGCGGACAGGCCTGTTCATGACGGCGGTTGCAGAAAGCCATCAGATCGCGCGCTCGCTCGGCGTCAACGTGCAGCGCAGCATTGGTCTTTCGTGGGCCATTGCCGGGGTCGTGGCGACGATCTCGGCTGCAGCCTTCATGAGCGGCCGCAGCGTGAGCCCGGAGATTGCGAGCATCGCCTTCGTGGCTTTGCCAGTCGTGTTGCTGTCAGGACTCGAGTCCATCGGCGGCGTCATGCTTGGGGGGATCATCGTAGGGGTCGGGCAGAGCATGGCCGCCGCTTGGCTTGACCCTTACACGGAGGGCGGTGCCTCCTTGCTGTTTCCGTTCGCGCTGATGATGCTCATCCTGCTATTCCGGCCGCAGGGGCTCTTCGGCTGGAAACGCGTGGAAAGGATCTGAGATGAAACAGCCCCCACGCTCGCTTCGTTCGCTGCCGCCCGAGGGGGCGTGTCAGTACCTTCGGTCGGCCGGGCGGTACTGTGCTTTGCCCCCACGCTCACTTCGTTCGCTGCCCCCCGAGGGGGCGTGTCAGTACCTTCGGCCGGCCGGGCGGTACTGACATGTACCGTGCCTGCGGTTCGTTCTCCGAAACCTACAGCGACGACATGGCGCTGATGCGTACGCGTTGGCAATGGCTCGCGCTCGCGATCCTCATGGTGGGGCTCGTTTGCTATCCACTCGTCGCGTCCTCAGGATGGATCCGTTTCGCGACTATTACCGGCATTACGATCATCTCGGTGCTGGGGTTGCAGATCCTCGTTGGACTTACGGGACAGGTGAGCGTCGGCCAGTCGGCCTTCATGGGCATTGGCGCCTATTTCGGCGCGATCGCCGCCATGAAGTTTCATATGCCTTTTCCGTTGCCGATTCTTGTGGGGGCGACTGGTGCCGCGATCGTGGGCGTGCTGTTCGGTCTGCCAGCAGCTCGCATCAAGGGCTTTTATCTGGCCTTGACAACACTCGCAGCGCAATTCGTCTTCCAGTTCACTATTGTTCGGTTGCCCGATAGCTGGTTCGGCGGGTCCGCTGGCATATCCGTTGCCCCGCCGGTCATCTTCGGCGTGCAGATCAACTCCACTGTTGGCTTCTACTACCTGACCCTGCCGTTTACCGTCTTGGCAGTGTTCGCCGCACTCTTCATCATGCGCAGCCGTGTGGGACGCGCGCTGATTTCAGTCCGAGACAACGATCTGGCAGCGGAGGTGACGGGAATCAATGTGATCTACTACAAGGTCGCGGCCTTCGGATTGGCGTCCTTCTTTGCCGGGCTTGCCGGCGGACTCCTCGCTTACGAGAATAAGCTGGCGCATTTCGAACAGTTCACACTCTTCGAATCCATCTGGTATCTGGGCATGCTGATCGTCGGCGGCATGGGAAGCATACTTGGCGCCGTACTCGGTGCAGTTTCATTGCGGTTTGTCCAGGAGATACTGGCCCTTGTCAGCCCTCGAATGGCCGAGCTCCTGCCAGGCGCACGCTATGACATCGCGTTTCCGATGATCAACGTTGTGCTCGGTGTGCTCATCATCGTGTTCCTCATCTACCAACCCAGAGGCTTGGCACATCTGTACAGACGCGGCGAGCGTTATGCCCGTGTCTGGCCATTCCCTTATTGATCATTGCGGGGAGAACTCTTATGGACTCATTTCGAACTGCAGAACGCGTCAAGAAGCTCATGATCGAACCCGTCGATGACGCGCTCGTGCGCTTTCATGCTTCGCTGGACGACGTAAGCCATGGCGACACACCCGACGAAGTGATTCACTCGCTCTCGATCGAAGGCACGATTTCACTGCCGGATCTCGTGATCCAGACCATCGAGCCCCGCGCGCATCACCAGCCCTACCAAGAGTGCGCCAAGAGCCTGGACCCCGTGCGGCAGCTGGTGGGGGCGCGCATCGGGCCGGGATTTCGCGCTCACGTACTGAGCCTGCTGGGGCGAACCAGTGGATGCACGCATTTTCTGACGCTGGTTCTCGATCTCGGAGCGTCGCACACACTCTCGATGTTCCTGCGCATGCGTGCGAAGGTACCCTTCGATGGTCGCAACAGAGCCGATGGCACATGGACCGGCACCGGATTGGCGATTGAACCGCGGCTCGAGAATGCGTGCATCGCCCTCAGGAGCGATTCGCCGGTGATCACGAAGGCAAAGCAGCATCTCGGGTGAGATGTCGCTTCGTTCTGGGATCTGGCGGGCACTAGAACACGAACATTCCCATCCCGCCGTCGACGGTGATCAACTTTCCCGTGACGAAGGAAGCATCTGCGGAGGCGAGGTAGGCCACGAGGGAAGCAACTTCATGCGGTTTCCCGGGGCGTTTCATCGCCGAGCGTGCATCCACCCGAACGCGCACATCAGGCCTGATTCGATCATAGGCCGGCGTGAGGATCACGCCCGGCAGCACCGCGTTGGCCGTGATCCCAAAGCGCGCTCCCTCAAGTGCCGTCGACTTGGTCAGTCCATGCAGCGCCGACTTGCTTGCTGAGTACGCGGCGTGTCCGAAATCCCCCATGCTGGGCCCAATCGACGAGACATTGACGATGCGGCCCCACTTCGCCGCGCGCATGCGCGAGAAGCACGCGCGGGTCCAAAGGAAGGCTGCGGTCGCGTGTACCGCCATCTCCTTGTGCCAGGTGTCGTCGGACAACTCTTCCAAGATTGCAGTGTTGTCCGTCACGCCTGCGTTGCGGCAGGTGATGACCCGACTACGAGCTGCGCGCGTGCTGGCGGGCGCTGATGTCCTGCAACGGACTGTTGATCACCCGTTGTTACCTGAGTCCCAATCCACGCGCGATGATGCCGCGCAGGATCTCTCGCGTCCCACCCCGGATCGAGAACGAAGGTGCGTGCTGGATCGTGTAGGCAAGTGCCGCCGACAAGCCGTTCAGAGAATCCGGATCAGGCTGCACGTTCACCAGCAGACGCGCGATTTCCGGAATTTCCTGTTCCAGGACCGCGCCGAGATCCTTGACGATGGCCGCCTGCAATGCCGGATCCTTTGACGCTTCAAGCATGCCTGCCACCGAATGCGACATCCGACGCAGTACCGCCATGCGTGCGGCGATCCGCCCGATGGCCAGGGTGCTGCGCGCATCGGGCCTCGGGCCGAGCTCGCGCAAGAGTTCGACGAGCACCGTGAAGGACGAGAGAAACCTCTCCGGACCGCTCCGCTCGAAGGAGAGCTCGCTCATGACCTGGTTCCATCCATCCCCACGCTTGCCGAGAAGCGCATCCTTCGGCAGGTGAACGTCTCGAAGCACTACTTCATTGAAGTGATGCTCCCCCGTCAGCATGAGGATGGGGCGTATCTCGATGCCAGGCGTTGCGAGATCCACGAGAAACTGGCTAGTGCCGCCATGCCTGTCTTCGCCGCTCTCCGTCTTGCAGAACAAAATCATGTAGTGCGCGTGATGGGCGAAGCTGGTCCACAGCTTCGTGCCGTTGACGACGAAGCCATCCGCCGTATCAACCGCCCGGGTGCGCACCGACGCGAGGTCGGAACCCGAGTCCGGCTCACTCATGCCAACCGCGAAATAGCATTCGCCACGGGCGATGCGCGGCAGGATCTCGCGCCGCTGGGCCTCAGTCCCGTAACGCAGCAGTGCCGGACCGCTCTGCCGGTCTGCGAACCAGTGGGCGGCAACCGGTGCGCCAGCAGCCAGCATTTCCTCGATCACGACATAGCGTTCGAGCGCACTGCGCCCGTGGCCACCGTATTCCTTTGGCCAGCGCATGCCGATCCAGCCGCGAGCGCCGATCGCGCGGCTGAAGGCCGGATCGAACCCATTCCAGCTTTCGGCCTTCTTGATCGGCTCGCGATCCCTCAGCCACTCGCGCAGGAAAGCACGGACCTCCAAGCGCAGGGTATCGGCCTCCGGCGAAACCGGGACAGCCGGAAATGAAATGTCGAAGCTTGCAGTCATCAGGGCCTGTCAGCACTAGATTGCGGTGATTTCAGCCCAAAGCTGGTCCGCTCCGCGACTCGCCAGTCCCTCGCCGAGCCAAGTGGACCATTCCGTTTCGTTGCCGTATTCCTCGCGCCACGACCAAAGCCGCTTGGTGCGGAAATGCAGCGCGTACTCGCGACTGAATCCCATGGCGCCATGCATCTGGTGCGCGATGCCGGCTGCGACACCGGCCGCCTCGCCCGCGAACGTCTTGGCGGCGGCGATTGCGCAGAGACGGATACCTTCCGCGAAGGCTTCTGCAGCCATGTCCGCGGCGGATGAAGCCGCCGCCGCCTGCCCGGCAAGCACGGCAAGGTTTTGCTGCACTGCCTGAAACTTCGAAATCGGGCGACCAAACTGGACCCGCTGGCCCGTGTAGTCAATCGTCATGGCGGTGATGCTTTCCAGCGCGCCAGCAATCTGGCTGCACCGTAGCGCCGCGCCGGCAGCTCGAAGCCGGATTCCATCGACGCCCGCCGGCAACGGCGCAACAGCAGTGCGGTTGAGATCAACGTCAAAAACCAGCCGATCGCGTGGCTCGCGGGCGATGTTTGTGCCCTCACGGACCGAGAAGCCGTCGCGGCCAAGGTAGGCCACATGGAGCATCCCAGAGCGTTCAAAGCATGCGACGACACCGGCGCGACGACCCCAAGGCACTGACGGGATTTCACCAGTCAACCGGGTCCCGGATTCGTCCGTGCGAAGCGCGGGATTGGCCACCGCGACAAGGGGTCCTGATTGTGGCTCGAGCCCGCTGCGGGTCAACAGCCAATTGGCCAACATCGTTTCCGGCAACGGCACTGGTACCGCAAACTTGCCGGCCAGCCGGACGATTTGGAAGGCATCTTCAACAGGCACTCCAAGGCTGTGCTCGCCCGTTTCGATCAATGCCAGAGGAAGGCCTGCTTCCTCGCTGGTGCGCCACAACGCTTCGGGCCATTCGCCTTCCTCGGCGCGCAGCGCCACCGCATCGCTGCAATGATCAGCGAATACGCGCGTCACCATGGAGCTCAGAATTTCCGACATGCCACTCAGCTCTCTACGTGCTCAAAGTACCGCAACGGGCGTGATCGGGCTGCCGACTCCGCCCTTGATGCGCAGCGGCGCGATGGTCAGCATGAAGCTCGCCCGGCCCAGCGACGACAACTCGTCGAGGTCCAGAAGCTCGGCGAGATAGATGCCGTTGTCCCGCAGCAGGCGGATGTGCAGCGGCACTGCCGAATCCGGGTCGCGAGACGGCAGCACCTCGACAGCCGGGTTGTCGGCGGCCACAACGGCAAATCCCTGCGCGATGATCCAATCGGCGCAGTCATGGTGCAGACCCGCGGACAGAAGGGGCTCTGCCTGACCCGCGCGCCATGCTTGAAGCCAGCCAGTGCGCACCAGAAGTGCATCACCCGGCTGAGGTTTGACGCAGGTCTGCTCGACGGCGGCAACGAGATCAGCGCAACGGATGGCGTGACCCGGTTCTGCCTGCGCGGTCGATGCCATGTCGACGAAGATCGCGCGGGTAACGATCGGCTGCAGTTTGTCGATGCCACACCGATTGGCACCGCGACTCGTCACTTCCGTCGAAGGAAAATCGTTGTACATCCTGCCCTGCTGCCAGACGTGGCACAGCGCATCGATGTGCGTCGTGCCATGGGTGGGCAGCAGGATGACGTCATCGGAGAAGCCGAACCCTTGGCGTTCCTCCAGCCCAGCTGCATAGTCGCCACCGTCCCGCACCATGAAGTGCTGCACCGGCGCCCGGTTCGGGGCCGCGGGCCCACGGGTGCCGCCCTGAATCTCGATACTCAGCGCGACGACGCGGCCGCTCTTGACCGAGGATATGCCGCGCAAGGTCGCGGCGGCGTCAACCAGATTGCGGGCGCCGCACTCGTCGAGCGGCCCCCATTTGCTGCCAGGTTTGTCGGCCATGGAGATCATTTCTGCTCGACCTTGAAATGGAAGTCCGTGATTCGACCTTCGCGTGCCTCCTTGAACACGGCCGACACGCGCGGCCGGGTCATCAGGATGCGCGCTGCAACATCGAGATCGGTCAGATCCACGCCGGAGATGTAGTTCAGGATCGCGGTGTCCGCACCATCAAGGGTGACATAGCCGAGCACGAACGGAGGATCGGGCAGCCCCGAGAACTTGGTTCCCACGATGGTGAACACTTCTAATACGCCGCCCGGACCGGTTTCGACCCAATCAGTCGTCAGTTCGTACTCCGCGTCGGAGAAGCTGCGCGCCGGCACCAGGACCCGGCCGGACTTTGCACAACGCGTGCCCATGATGCGGCGGTTGTCTCGGATCTCGGCGAAGAACCGGCTCGCGGTTGCGCCCGCGAAGTACCGGTACTCGAAGTCCCACCGGCCGGGGATCGTGATGAGTTCGGGATCAGCGTTCATACGACTCTTGAGTCCTCACGGTTGCTGGTTGCCCACGATGACGGCGGTGGAGAATTGGGTCGCGCCGCCTTGTCCAGTCGCGATGGCCTTTCGCACCCCATCCACTTGACGCCTGCCGGCCAAACCCCGCACCTGCTGCGCGCACTCTGCGATGCGAATCAAGGCGGTCGCGCTGACCGGGTTGCTCGCCTGCGGGCCGCCCGACGGGTTGATGGCAATGCCCGCTTTTTGCTCGATCGCGTTTTCGGTGAAACTCACGCAGTCGTGTTCATCACAGAAACCCAGTGCTGGATAAGCCATCGCTTCAGAACTGGCGAACGGCGCCTGGATCTCCACGACATCGAGCGCTTCGCGCGGATTCGTGATCCCGGCGTCACGATAAGCCGCCTCCGCCGAGCGCCGCAAGGTCACCAGATCGACCAGCGATCCTTCTGGCCTGTGCAGGCGATCCCCGATGGCGTAGGTGTCGCTCAAGCCGCGGGCCCCCAGAATCCATGCGGCTTTCCTGGATCCCACCAGGCTCTTGGCTGTCACCACCACCGCACAGGCGCCCTCACTCGTCGGACATGCCTCGAGGGCGTGAATTGGCCAAGCGAGAAACCTCGACTTCAGGACATCTTCGGCCGTGAAGAAACGCGGATTCTCGAGGGTGTCATTCAACATGGACGACGCTGAATTGCGCGCCGCCAATCCGGCCCAGTGCTCCAGCGTGTAGCCATATTGCTGCATGAGTAGCGTCGCGCGCAAAGCCACCATGCTGATCGTCGACATGCTGATGTCTTTTTCGTAGATCGGGTCAAAGATCGAGTTGAAGATCTTCTGTGCCGAACTCGCATGTCCCATCCGCTCGACTGTGACGACCAGCACCGCCTTGCAGCGGCCCGCATGAATCCAGGACAGGGCGGCCAAAAGCGCGGAAGAGCCTGTCGCGCCGCCGGTATTGACACGAAAGTAAGGAATGCCCGGCCTCGAAATCGCGTGCATGTCCAGGTGATTGATCCCGGCCAGCGCATCGGGAGCCACGCCGCCCACGATCAGCCCGATCGCATCCAACCCAAGGCCCGCATCCTCGAGTGCAGCCGTCGCCGCCTGTCGGACGAGCTCTGCCGTGTTGAGATTCGAATGCTGTCGACGGTATTGCGTCTGCCCAACGCCGATGATGGCAACTTCCTCTTTCATTTGGCCACCTTCGCGCTGCGCGCGCCGGTATTCGCACCTTGGGGCGCCCCGGCGGTGCTCATGCCACCTCCAGCACCACAGCGGTTTGCGTCTGATCGCCGATAGGCGACGAACCCACCGCCACGCCCCGCTTCCCGCCCGCGTCAAGTCGAAGCAAACACTCCGCGAAGCGAACGAGGCCCATCGCCGGGTAGCACCAGCCTGCCGCTGAACCGCCGGACGGGTTGATCCGATCGGAGCGGGCATAGAGCCCAAAGCCGTCGCCCGGCTCAGCAAGTCCGATTGCTTCAAGGGCAAGCGCCTCATCGGCGAGCGTCATGCCGTCGATTTCGAAGAGATCGAGATCCTTGAGTGAGAGTCTTGCCTCTCCCAGCGCTTGCTCGACTGCAGTGCGAAGTGCAGGGCGTTCGAGCCAATCCCGGTCACCCACCAGCGTCGCGTCGGTGCCGTGACCAATGCCCGAGATGTGGCAAGCACTCTCACGCGATCCAACCAGCGCGGCAACGACGATGTCCGCACATCGAGGGGCCTCGTCGACACGCAATGGCGCGTTGAGTGGTAGAAGCGGTGCCGACGTGTCGATCGCTCGTGGATTCTGGCGCGCGCGCACGAGGCGCATCTCTGCGGCACGAACCCTGGCCTCGTCTTGAGGGCCATGGGCGCCGAGCCAGCGCGACAGACGGAAGGCCGAGATGTCCGCCTCCGTGAGCCCAAAAGGCTGAACAAGAAACGGATCCATCGCCGCTCTCGACTGGCTCAGGAAATCACCTTCGCTTGCGCGTCCCCAGGCGGCAACGATCGAGAGCTCTGATTCGCCAGCGGCCACTCGGGCACCGGCCAACGACAGAGCCACCAGCCCATCCTCGGCGAGGCGGATCTCATCGCGCAGATAAGCACCCGCGGCAGGGGCCGTGACCATGCTGGAAAGCGAACGGCCATCCACGAGATCGTGAGCGGCCAAGACTACGGAATCGACGGCGTCTATGCATGTCTTGGAAGCATGCAACGCGCGTTTGACGCCTTTGAAGATCAGCTCCTCCAGGCTGTACGACGCGTCGGCCCAGGACATGGAGACCGCTGCGCCGTGAACGAACACCCGTCGAGGCTTCATGCTGTTGTCACGGCACCCACGATTCGATGAGTCATGGTAGCATCAACACGAGCGTTGATCAATTCCAAATTCCTTTTTCTCCATTACATGACCAGCGCGACCCGCCCCGTTCGCATCGCCCGCAAGACCGTCGAAGCGCTCGACATCTGCTCCTTCGATTTCGTCGACCCTCAAGGTCAGGCGTTGCCACCCTTTTCCGCCGGCTCCCATGTCGACGTTCACCTGCCGGGCGGGCTGAAAAGGCAATACTCGCAGTGCAACGACCCGGCAGAGACACACCGCTACGTGATCGCCGTATTGCGCGATTCAGCGTCGCATGGTGGCTCATTGGGCATGCACGACCTGGTGCAGAATGAGCTCATCCAGATCAGCGACCCCAGAAACCACTTTCCGCTATCCGGTGAGGCGGGTCACCACATCTTGCTGGCCGGCGGTATCGGTGTCACGCCCATTCTGTGCATGGCCGAGCACCTCGCAAGCACCGGAGCGTCCTTTGAAATGCACTACTGCACGCGCTCACGCGAACGCACCGCGTTCTTACAACGCATTGCAGGCAGCGCGTTTGCCTATCGGGTCCAGTTCCACCACGACGACGGGTTGCCGTCACAGAAGCTGGATGCAGCCGCCTTACTCGACTCGCGTGGGCAGGACGCGCATCTGTACGTATGCGGTCCGACTGGCTTCATGGGTTGGATCCTGAACACGGCACGTACGGTCGGTTGGCCTGAGGGTCGCCTGCACCGTGAGTACTTCGCTGCCGCGCCCGTCGACACCAGCCAGGACAGCAGCTTCGAGATCCAGATCGCATCGACCGGCGAGGTGATCACCGTGGCTGCGAATCAATCGGTGGTGGCGGCCCTCTCCGCGCACGGCTTCGAGCTGGCGGTGTCATGCGAAGAGGGCATCTGCGGGACCTGTATCACGCGTGTGATCGAAGGCTTGCCTGACCATCGCGACATGTTCCTGACTCCGGCCGAGCAGGCAAAGGGTGATCACTTCACGCCTTGCTGCTCGCGCGCCAAATCAAGCAGGCTTGTGCTCGACCTGTGAGACCCGGGCCAAAGTCAACCGCTGACAGTCCCCTTCGCCAAGGCACTGCGGTCAAGCCATCGCGTCGGCGCACGTTCGGGCTCTTCGAACCACCCGCAGAAGCGCGGGTCATTCGTGAGTTTGGATGGCGTATGGACCGGGACGCCACGCAGCCTGCCGGATGACGTACACCTGTTGACTTCCCACCGTGTGCCGAGGCGCGCCGGCGAGTGGCGCTGTTCCGGCGCCTGGCCTTGGCCCGTCAGGGAATGGCGCGACTGCGTGACAGCGACTCGATGTCGGCCGTCGAGAGGCCCCATCCTGCCAGGGCGGACGCGGCGTCGTTGCCTGCAACGGGGGGGTGGTGCTGAATCTGACCCGGCGTGCGAGAAAAGCGAGGTGCCGGCGCCGGCTGCACAACGCCGTCGATCGAGACGAAGGTCTGCCTTGCCACGTTGTGGAGATGTCGGGGCGCTTCGTCCAGGTTCAACACGGGGGCGAAGCAGACATCGGTGCCTTGCATCAATGCAGTCCACTCGTCGCGCGTCTTCTTCGCGATCACCTCCGCAAGCCGGGCCTTCATTTCGGGCCAGCGCGTGCGGTCGTTCTGCTGGTCGAAGAGAGCGTCGGTCAAGCCGGCCTTCTCCCGCAGCAGGGCGAAGAACTGCGGCTCGAGCGATCCAATGGCAACCCACTGACCGTCGGAACAGCAATAGGCGTCGTAGAACGGCGCACCACCATCCAGAAGGTTGTCAGCCCTCTCTGCGGTCATTGCACCGCGAGCGCGCAGGCCATAGAACTGGGCCATCAAAGACGCAGCGCCGTCGGTCATGGCCGCATCGACGACCTGACCTTGCCCGCTGGCTCTGGCATGCAGTAGCGCCGCGAGCATGCCGAATGCGAGGTACAGCGCGCCGCCGCCGAAGTCGCCCACCAGATTCAGCGGTGGAACGGGTTTGTCGCGCGTGCCGATGGCGTGCAGCGCGCCAGATAGCGCGATGTAGTTGATGTCGTGGCCGGCGGCCTGAGCCAGCGGCCCGATCTGGCCCCAGCCGGTCATGCGACCGTAAACCAGCTTTGGGTTGCGTGCGAAGGCTGCCCCCGGATCCAATCCGAGGCGCTCCATCACGCCCGGTCGAAATCCCTCGAAGCAGATGTCCGCCCGCTCCAGCAAGCGCAGGACCAGCTCGATGGACGCAGGCACCTTCAGGTCGAGCGCCAACGAGCGGCGACCACGACCGGTCAGTTGGGTCGGTGGGGTGGGCGGTGTCCCTGGGCGGTCGATGCGAATCACGTCGGCACCGAGGTCGGACAGCAGCATGCCGCAGAACGGACCGGGACCAATGCCGGCAAACTCGACGACGCGGATACCGGACAGTGGGCCCTGGCTCATGAGGCAACTCCTTCTTCACGGTGCCGTGCGAACGTATGGAGGAACGAGCGCAGCGCGTCATTCTAGGCAGCGACCGGCTCGAAGTCGGAGAATGGTCGGCATCATGACCGCGATCTGAGCATTGTATTGATTTGCACGGAATCTTGACCCCGAGCGGTCAATTTACAATTGCCGCTAACAGCGGAGGCAAAGCGGTCGCAACGGGCCGGTGGCTCGTCTTGAGCGGCCGTTGCACAACGCTGGACTAAGAACTTATCCGTAAATAATATTTATTGCCAAATGGACTTTCCTGAACGCGATGATTGCGGCTGCAAGATGGTTGAGGCCGAGGAAGCTGCGTTCGAGCTTTTCATACCGCACGAGCAGTTTGCGAATGCGATTGAACCAGCTATGCGCGACTTCCACAACCCGCCGCCTGGCGCGCTTCGTCGGATGCCGCCGCTTCTCCTTGGCTTTCTGCCCGCGCCCTTTGACGTGGGGAATGTGTGCCGAAAAAGGACCGTCAGAAAATCGCCGTACACAACATTTGACAATATCTCCGCGGCGTGCGTCATCCGCTCACGCAAGCTCAAGATGCGAACGTTACGGCGGCAGGTCTGCTTCCCGAAGGTGCCATGTGAGCGTGTTGAATAACCAGAACGATTGATGGTTGACGCTTCACACGCCGTCGGTTATGTTCTCCGTATCTTGTTACGTGCGTAACGCGCTTGAGTTTACTTCAGCAAGTGCGACGACCGAACAAGTTTACTTTTGTAATGGCGTTGGCTCCAACGCCATCGAGTTGTCCGTAGTCCAGTTCAACGTCAATCAACGCGGGAGTAGCGATGAAGGCATTAGTGAAACTCATCTTGGTAGCGCTGGCGGCGGTCGCCGCTCAGTCAACGGCACAAGCTGAAGGCAAGCTCATTGTATTAACGCCAAAGAAAATTGTCTGGGAAAAAGATACGGAGCCGGGGGCTCCAAAGGGGTTGATGGTTGCAGTTCTATATGGTGACCCATCCAAAGCTGAACCATATGTAGTTCTTGTGAAATTTCCGGCTGGTTCTTCATTTCCGCTTCACACACACCCAAACCTTGAAAATGTAACTGTCCTTCGTGGAACAATTGGAATGACTGTAGGCAGCAGCGATAAAGCCAAAGGAGAATTGCTGCCGCCCGGTTCCTTCGTGTCGGTTCCTGCGAACACTTCACATTTCGTATGGGCTACTAAAGAAGTCGTAGTCGAGATTAGCGGCAACGGGCCGGATGAGACAAAATTGATTGACACAAAATAAGCTTGTCAATCGCTCACGCCTGCTCACACGATCCTCCGGCGCGCCGGTTATCTTGGACATTACGTGAAATAGCTACGACTTGATCCGACCTAATCCTGGCCCACAAGGGCACACAGGAAAAGTCAGATGGCGAAAACGAACACGCAGACTGACCCGGCAAAACCCGAAGTGCTTCAGTATTCAGCTCAACTCTTCTTCTAGGGTACCGGATCGATATTGCCCATGCGCCACTTCCCGAGGAGGTGAACTGTGTCCACTGTTGTCACGCCCGTTTATCGCTCCAAGTCGCAGGCCAAACTTGGGTTCTTCCTTGTTTTCGGCCTGTTGACCGTCTTCGTCACGTACATGAAGAACCGGGGATTCTTCGACCCGTCCTCACCTACGGCGGAGCACTACGCGCCAGCCCTGGGATACCTGCTCGTCCATGGCTTGTTCGGCGCGCTGGCCATGCTACTCGGCGTTTTCCAGCTCTCGAACCGCCTCCGTGCCCGTTATCTTAGAGTCCATCGGGGGCTGGGCTATGTTTATGTCGTCTGTGTCTTCGTGGCGGCGCCGTTCGCGATCCCGGTAGCGATGAAGATCGATTCGCTTTCCCTGGTCGCGGCATCAGGTGTCCAGGCCCTTGGGTGGATGGCGACGACGGCGATCGCACTCTACTGCGTACGCAACGGCAACATTGTGCAGCACCGGCGCTGGATGATCAGGAGCTACTTTTTCGCGATGGTGTTCACCGTGGCCCGACTGCTAATTCCCATACCGCCGATCATGAAGCTAGGGGTCACCGGCATCGAGGTGGTTGTTTGGTCGACCATCGCCCTCGCGGCCTTCCTGCCGAGCCTTCTACTGGATTGGCGCGCGATCGTTACCCGCCCTGCGATCAAGCAGACGATGGCCACAGCGCTCGAGCAGCCGTGAGACGGTGTTATCCACCAGCGCGTCGAATTTGTTGGCGATCGCTGTTAACCTATCCGACGTCGGAACCGCGTTGTGGCTTTGCTTCTAATAATCTTGGCACTCAGCCTCGCGTGACCTGCGCGGTAGAGACCCTACCGGGCAGGTGTATGTTGGAGAGTTGACGATTGAGGGAGTCGAGTGTTCGCCAGGACAGTGGCCGGTAACGCTTTGATATTCCGTCGATTAGGCTTTCGATTTCCGGTCAGGGGTTTCGGTCCAAACTTGGAGGCTGCGTGTGGCAGAGATCGAATCAATGTTGACTGCAATGAGCCTGTTACTGCCCCCGCCCCTCACGCCACCGCCGGGCGTCATCCTCCCTTTCGAGTTCGTGCGCATCATCGGCAGCCGTGCATTCATCTCCGGGCACGCGCCACAGAACCCAGATGGATCGTTGGCCAGACCCCTCGGCAAACTCGGCGCGGATCTTTCCGTAGAGCAGGGGTATCGCGCTGCACACCTAACCGCGCTCTCCATTCTTGGAAGCCTCAAGCGCGCAATCGGTGACCTTGACCGCGTGCGAGCTTGGAGCCGAGTCTTCGGCATGGTCAATTCAGCGCCAGGTTTCAATATGCAACCAAGCGTCATCAACGGCTTCTCTGATTTGATTCTCAAGCTCTACGGTCCCGCGCGGGGCGCGCACTCGAGAAGCGCCGTCGGTATGGCCGAGTTGCCATTCAACATTCCAGTTGAGATCGAAGGGGAAGTCGAGCTCTTTGCGTAGCGTAGCGGCTGACCCGGCGATCGACGGCCACGTCGGTGGAGACTTCAATCTCGCGAGCATCGGCGCGGCGCGCCGGTTACCGGCGTTGTTCAGCGCCCACAGTCCGGCCACCGCGTCGACGTAGCGGCGCTCTTTCGTGAGTGTGGTGATCTCGTACTCCGGGATGAAGACGAGATCGTGGGAGCGCGCCCAGCCCTTTAGAAGGTCCTTGTGGTACGGCCCGCGCAGGTGAGCATGTTCGCGTCGCGGCAATGACAGTACGCTGTCGGCGTCATTGACGGTGGCGGGGTGAAGGCCTCCCGCACGACACTCTCGCGTTGAGTACCTGACACCTTTTTCAGAATGGCGAGCTGGTTGATATACTGTTGGATGATGAGTTGGCTCATGCTCGCGCGGAACGACCCAGGGTGTCGATCATCCTAATAGCTTAACCCAGGCCAAGCGGATGGCGCGGTCAGCATCGATACTGCGATTTCGATGCGCGCGACGTCCGCGCAGGACAATCGACCTGAGGCCCGTGCCGTGCTGGCGCTGTTCCACGCCATGCACGGCCTGCTGACGGGGGCGCAGCCCGCCACTCAGTTCGTCGCACTCAGTACTCAGTACTCGAGCCAGGACCAAGAACGCAGGTGCTTTTGATAGCCCCTCCTGCTCAGTGCTGAGAACAATGTACTGCGAGCGAAGTACTGAGCCCGACTGCGTCGCACTTTGTCTGTCATACCGCGTACTTAGACTTCGTCCAAGTACAACGCACCCGTGCAATTTGCCATGCGGCGAGCGCTGCGGTAGTTTATGACGACCTGGCTCGACAACTATCACGGAGAACTGCATGAGCATGACCCTTAGTGTTGGTCCGCTCGTATCGCTTATCGCCGGCATTCTCATCTTGATCGTGCCGCGGATGCTGAACTACATCGTTG
>JANXZT010000090.1 GCA_025355395.1 Betaproteobacteria bacterium | reverse complement strand
AGCTGTCGCTCGCCAAGCCCGATATCAAGGAGGCCGAGCTCGTCGTCCCGCCGGGCGATGGCGTGATCACCGGCATTGCGGCCGCCCGGGACGCGTTGTATGTCCGGCGCATGAACGGCGGGATCAGCGAGTTGCTTCGCTTGGGTTACGGGCCCGGCGCGCGGGCCGAAAAGATCAAGTTGCCGTTCGAAGGCGACATCGATGCACTCGTTGCGGATCCGCGCGTACCCGGTGTGGTGTTCGAAGCCGGCGCCTGGACCAGGTTCGGCGGCTACTACGCGTACAACGCAACCTCCGGCAAGGTCACCGACACCGCGTTGCAACCGCAAGGGCGCTACGACAATCCCACCGGACTGGTGTCACGCGAGGTGAAGGTGCGCGCGGGTGATGGCACCATGATTCCGCTGTCGATCGTCCACAGGAAAGGCCTGAAGCTCGATGGCACCAACCCGACCATTCTTTACGGGTACGGCGCGTACGGCATTTCGCAGACGCCGTTCTTCCGTCCCCAGTATCTCGCCTGGTTCGATCGCGGCGGCGTGTTGGCAGTGGCGCATGTGCGCGGCGGCGGCGAATACGGCGAAGACTGGCACAAAGCGGGTTACCAGGCGACCAAGCCGAATACCTGGAAAGATTCCATTGCGTGCGGTGAATGGCTGGTGGCCAACCAGTACACGAAGCCATCGAAACTCGCGATCCAGGGCGGTAGCGCCGGCGGCATCTTCGTTGGCCGCTCGATCACCGAACGTCCCGATCTTTTCGGTGCCGCGATCGACCAGGTGCCGGTCTCGGATGCCGTGCGCGCGGAGTTCTCGGCCAACGGCGTCCCCAATATCCCGGAATTTGGCACGGTCAAGGACGAGGCGGGGTTCAGGGGGCTACTCGAAATGAGCCCTTACCATCACGTCAAGGATGGGACGCGCTATCCCGCCGTGCTGATCGAGACGGGGTTCAACGATCCGCGCGTGGATTCGTGGCAGGCAGCCAAGATGGCGGCGCGGCTGCAAGCGGCGACCACAGGTGACAAACCGATCCTGCTGCGCATCGATTACGACGCGGGACACGGCTTCGGCTCGACCAAGAAGCAGCGCTACGAGGAGCTTGCCGACAACTTCGCGTTCCTGTTCTGGCAATTCGGGATCAAGGGGTTTCAGCCGTGAGGCAACCGCGAGCGACATCGCTGCGATCGTCATCGCTGCGAAAGTGACGGCGCGTCAATCGTCATCGCTGCGTTAGTGGCGACGCGTCAATCGTCATCCCTGCATTAGTGGCGACGCGTCAATCGTCATCCCTGCGAACGCAGGTATCCATTGTGACTTTTATTACGTCGACCCATTTTGAGCTGTAAAAATGGATTCCCGCGTGCGCGGGAATGACGAAGGAGAGGGCGAACGGATTCCGCGTGCGCGGGAATGACGAAGGGTTGTCATCCTTGCGCAATCCCGATGCTCTGGGATGCCTTCAATGCAACTTGACGCGCGGTTCCAGACGCCGGCGCAGAAAACGACCCAGGGTGTCGAGCATCTGTGCACGGCCACGCTTGCCGAGCTTGTCGCCCAGGCGCGTCACCAGCGGCAGACCTCCGGCGCCGCCGCCGACAATGACGATGCGATGCCGCGACGTGTCCGCATCTCGCCGCGCGCCAACGCTTTGCGGGCGCTCGATCATGCCGCCGCGCGCCACACAAAGGCGTGGTGCACCCGCGGATCGCGGAAATCCTCCGCGCGCGTTTGCCCGGTGATGTCGGTGCATTGCTTCGATCGTGCCAGCGCGGCGTCGAGCTGGAAGCTGCGCAAATTGGTCGAGAAATAAAGTTCACCGGCGGGAGCCAGCAGGCGCAGGGTATCGGCGATCAGCTCCGCATGGTCGCGCTGGATGTCGAGCACACCGGTCATGGCCTTGGAATTGGAAAAGGCCGGCGGATCCAGCACGATGAGATCGTATTGTCGTTGCTCGGCCACCGCCGTCGACAGCCACCGCAGGACATCAGCGCGTATCAGGCGATGGCGCGTGGTGTCGAGACCGTTGGCGGCGAAGTTCCGCGCCGCCCAATCGAGATAGGTGTTGGAGAGGTCCACCGTGTCGGAGCGTACGGCGCCGCCGGCGGCCGCGTACACGGTGAAGCTGCCGGTATAGCCGAAGAGATTGAGCATCCGGCGGCCGTGGGCGCGGGTGCGCACCAACGCGCGCATGGCGCGGTGATCGGGAAAAAGGCCGGTATCGAGATAGGGCTCGAGGTTGACCCGGAAACGAAGGCCCGCTTCCACGACCTGGAAGTCGAAACCCGACACCCCGGTCCTCGAGTGCTGCTGGCCGCAAAAACGGCGCGGACGCGGCTTTACCACAATGTCGTGGATGCCCACCCCGGTGGCGGCGACAACGGCTTCGCGCGCTGCGTCGAGCCACGCCGCATGCTCCAGTGCGTCCTGCACCCATCCGGTCTCCACTTCCTGCAGATGCAAGCGCGCGCCACGCACCGGCTCGGCCGGCACATAGCAGTCGATCGCGAACGGGAATTCCGGAATGTCGCGGTCGTAGAAGCGATACGCCCCGAGATCCTGCCGCCGTGCCCAACGCGACCAATGACGAAAACTCTTGCCGCAACGATTGCGAAAAGCGTCCAGAGCGTCGTGGCGCAGGACCCGGCGCAATGGCGGCACGGCGGGCGCGGTGGCGCGCAACGGTCGGTCGGGAACCTCTTCATCGCGGCTTGCCTTGCGCACCATGGCGTTCGGTCGTGACATCCAGTCGATTCGTCGATGCAGGGAAATATCAATCGCCGCGCACGGTGCCTTCGCGGCGCGGATCCGCACCCCCGACCCAGCCGTTGCGAGTCCGCACGATCGCCTGCAAGCCGCTGGTGTGCTCCATCACCTGCGTCTCGTGACCCAGCGCCTTGAGCTTCGGCTCGAG
>JANXZT010000555.1 GCA_025355395.1 Betaproteobacteria bacterium | reverse complement strand
CGGTGTCGAGCACCGGCCACCTCATCGTGGCCGGGTCGCTGGTCGGCTACACCGGCGATTCTGCCAAGGTCTTCGAGATCGTGATTCAGGCCGGCGCGATACTCGCGGTGGTCTGGGAATACCGCGCGCGCATCGTGAGCGTGTTGAGCGGCCTCGCGAGCGATCGCCGATCGCAGCGCTTTGCCCTGAACGTGATCGTGGCATTCTTGCCGGCGGCCTTTCTCGGCCTCGCTTTCGGCAAAGCGATCAAGGCGCATCTTTTTGCACCGATCCCGGTGGCGGCGGCGTTCATCGTCGGCGCGCTCGTGATCCTGTGGGCCGAACGCCGGCAGGCACGCAACGTGAAAGCCGCACGGATCGATCGCGTCGACGATATGCGCTGGACCGATGCGCTGAAGGTCGGCTTTGCCCAATGCCTCGCGCTGGTTCCGGGCACTTCGCGCTCGGGTGCAACCATCATCGGCGGCATGCTGTTCGGCCTTTCGCGCACCGCCGCCACCGAGTTTTCCTTTTTCCTGGCGATCCCGACCCTCTTCGCTGCAACCGGCTACGAGCTGGTCAAGAACCGCGGGTTATTGGGAACCGCCGATTTGCCGGTATTCGCCGTGGGCTTCGTGGCTGCCTTTCTCTCCGCGTTCGCGTGCGTGCGCTGGCTCATCCGCTACGTGAGCCATCACGACTTCGTGCCGTTCGCGTGGTATCGGATCGCCTTCGGGGTGGCGATTTTGGTGACCGCGTGGAGCGGACTGGTACGCTGGGATTGATGAGCGCGAATACGGCCGGGCACTCCGTCATACCGTGACCATGGCAACGTAAGGCCGCCCGCAGGGGCGCACCAGCACCCCTATAATGGACGGTCTTCTGCGCCTCGATGAACCTTGCCGCGCCGTGATACACGCCTGCCGCCGTCATCCCTGCGAAAGTGGCGGTAGGTACCGTCACTCCCGCGAACGCAGGCGGTAGGTACCGTCACCCCCCGCGAACGCGGGGGCCCATTTTTGATTGGGACCCATTTTGAGTCCGATAAAATGGATTCCCGCGTTCGTGGGAATGACGGAGTTCTATGATGGATCGACGTTGGATGGAGATTGCCATGCCCGATTCGCTCGACCGTTCGTTCCCCTCCCTCAAGGATTTCTCGCTCCTGCGGCAGCAGGCGTATATCAACGGCCAATGGGTCGATGCCGACAATGGCGCGACCGTGCAGGTGTGCGATCCGGCTACCGGCCGGCAGATCGGCACGGTGCCGGAGATAGGGGCCGCCGAGACGCACCGGGCGATCGAAGCCGCCGACGCGGCGTGGCCTGCGTGGCGGAAAAAGACCGCGAAGAGACGCTCGGACCGGTGGCCCCGCTCATCCGCTTCCACACCGACGATGAAGTGGTGGAGCTCGCCAATCGCACCGAATATGGCCTGGCCTCGTACTTCTACAGCCGCGACATCGGTTGCATCTGGCGCGTGGCTGAGGCGCTCGAATACGGCATGGTCGGCGTCAATACCGGGCTGATAACGACCGGGGTCGCACCATTCGGCGGTATGAAGCACTCGGGGCTGGGTCGCGAAGGCTCGACGTATGGCATCGAGGAGTACGTCGAAGTGAAGTACATCTGCATGGGCGGCCTCGACAGCTGACCGCCGTGCAAGCTGCAAGGCGCGGAAGCGTCCCGCGCCTTGCATTGCCGGACATCAGAACGTTGGCGCCGGCTCGCCCGGTTCGCCGGCATGGAGCTCGTACTGCGACGGAAAATAGTAAGGCTTGCCCGACGTCTCCGTGCCCGCAGCGGCTGGCGAACTCGCAGCAGCCGCCGGCATCTCTTCGACGCTGCCCGGCGCATGTGTCGCCACCACCGCGATGAATGACAGCACCGACAGAATTGCGCCCGCTTTCAATGCCATTGCGCCGCTTTCGGCCCAGTCCTTGCGTTTTGATTGCTCGTTCATGATTGCTCCTCTACTCGATTCGTGCACGATGGCATTTGCCATCACGCGTCGATCGCGCTTGTCAAACAATGAAACGCGAAGTCGATGGAGATAACTGTAGCGACGGGCGAAGGATGGCGAGACGGAGCAATCAGGACGCCATGTGCCGAATATTCACACTCGCCGGAAGGTCGATGCGCGGTTGCAAACGAGGGAGGCCAGTAACGCGCAACGCGCGCGGTGCCGGAAGAGTTACCAGCCGGGCGGCGGCTTCTTGCGCACGATGATGGTGTGGTTTTCCATGGCGAGATAGCCTCCGGCGACGAGGTCCTTCATGAGCCGGCTGATCATGTCGCGGGAAGCGCCCAGGCGTTCGGCAATATCCTGCTGGGTCAGTCGCTCGCGGATGATCCGCCGCCCGTCGACCTCACGGGCGAGCGAATCGAGCAGGCGCACCAGCCGGCCGTAAACATCCGAGAGTGCCAAGCTCTTCACGTTCTCGGTGGCGGCGCGGCAGCGGTGGATGAGCTTTTCGATGAGGTGCAAAGCAAAGTCGGGATGGCTTAGCACGAACGACCGGAATTGCGCACGATTGACGACCGCACAGGTCGTCGCCTCCGTCGTCATCACCGACGCTGACCGCGCCTGCCCATCGAGCGACATTTCGCCGACATATTCGCCAGGGCCGTGAAAATCGATTACTACTTCCTTGCCCGCCGCGTTGCTCGCAAACACCTTCACCCGGCCGGAAAGGATGATGTAGAGCGCATCGCCTTCCTCGCCCTCGTTCAGCAGGATGGTGCTGCGCGCGTAGCTGCGTATCACGCCGGACGCGGCGATCTCGCGCAGCGTCGTGTGCTCGAGCGGCGCCAACGGATCGGCGGGTGGAGAGTCGTGCGCAGAGGTCACGTTTTCATCGAGCGCTGTGCACGGCCGAACCAGGGACCGGCTGACGCGCGCCTCAATCGAGCTTGCGCATGTCGTCGATGACCTTGCCGTCGTTGGGAAGCTCGCCAATGGCGCGCACCACGACCTCACTGCGCAGCTTGGTGACATCGCGCAGCGAGGCTTTGACGGCGTCGGTGAGGACGCTGTCCTCGCCGGACATCTCGACGTGCAAGGACATCCGATCATTGCCGTCCGGGTTATCGACAACAAGGCGCGCTCTTGCGATCTGCGGATAGCGCTTGATCACTTCGGCGATCTGGGAGGGGTGGACGAACAGCCCCTTCACTTTCGTCGTCTGGTCGGCGCGGCCCATCCAACCCTTGATCCGCATGTTGGTGCGCCCGCAAGTACTTGCGCCGGGTAGCGCCGCGGACAGATCGCCGGTGCCGAAGCGCACCAATGGGTAGTCGCCGTTGAAAAGCGTGGTGACCACGACTTCACCCACTTCGCCCGGCGCGACCGGGTCTCCGGTGCCGGGCCGCACCAGCTCGACCAGAACGCCTTCATCGACGATCAATCCATCGTGCGCCTCGCTCTCATACGCGATGGTGCCAAGATCGGCGGTTGCATAAACCTGATAACCCGCGATGCGGCGTGTGCGCAGGTTGTTGCGCAGCACGGGAAGGAATGCTTCGCCCGAGACCAGCGCCTTGCGCAGGAACGGCAGCGGCACACCGAGCTCGTCCGCCTTGTCGAGGATGATGCGCAAAAACGACGGCGTGCCTACATAACCCGCAGGCTTGAGATCGGCCATCGCCTGCACCTGCATCTCGGTCTGACCCGTGCCTCCTGGAAAGACCGTGCATCCGAGTGCATGCGCACCGGATTCCAGCATCGAACCCGCCGGAGTGAAGTGATAGGCGAACGTGTTGTGCACGAGATCGCCTGGCCGAAAGCCTGCCGCGAAGAGGGCTCGCGCGAGGCGCCAGTAATCGGGCCGCCTGCCTTCGGGCTCGTAGATGGGGCCGGGGGAGGCGAAGACGCGCGCGGCAGCGCCCCAGCCTGATGCCGAAAATCCGCCGAATGGACGCTCCACCTGCTGCCGCAACAGGAGCTCGGATTTGCGCGTGACCGGAATGTGCGCCAACGCACTGCGGTCAAGGATCAAAGCGGGATCGACTGCGGCCAAGACGCTCCGAAATGCGGGCGCATTGGCCTTGGCATGGGCGATCTGCGTGCGCACTGCAGCGAAGGCTGCACGCTCCCGCAACTCCGGGTCCCGCGTCTCGAGGTTATCGAAATATTCGGGCACGCTAGGGACTCTTGGCGCAGCACCTGCGCCGCATGTCGTAATTCATCACGATCCTTCGACGAGTGCTTTTCCCACGCGTGCCGAAGAGCGAGGACACAACGAAGCAGACGGGTCGCGCAGCAGCTTTACGCGGAACACCTATGCCAGCCAGCGCTTGCGCCGGCGGTAGTGCTTGACGTCCTTGAAGCTCTTCCGTCCCGCCGTCGACAGCCCGAGATAGAACTCCTTCACATCCTCGTTTTTCGCCAGATCATCTGCGACGCCATCCATCACCACGCGTCCGTTCTCCAGTATGTAGCCGTAATCGGCAATGCGCAGGGCGACCATCGTGTTCTGCTCCGCGAGCAGAAACGAGACGTGCTCGCTTTCGTTCAGGCTGCGGACGATCTCGAAGATCTCCGCGACAATCTGGGGCGCGAGCCCCATCGATGGCTCGTCGAGCAGGATCATCGATGGGTGCGCCATGAGCGCGCGGCCTACTGCCGTCATCTGCTGCTCGCCGCCCGAGGTGTAGCCGGCGAGACTCGTGCGCCGGTCCTTGAGGCGCGGGAAATAATGGTAGACGCGCTCGAGCGCCGCCTTCAGATCTCCCCGCGAGATCTTGCGGGTGAACGCGCCAGTCAGGAGATTCTCCTCCACCGTGAGATGCGGGAAGCAATGCCGCCCTTCCATCACCTGGCACACGCCCATGCGCACCAGCTCGTTGGGCGTCAGCCGGTCCACGCGCTGGCCGCGAAATTCGATGGCGCCCTTGGTGACCTCGCCGCGCTCGGCGTGAAGCAGATTGGAAATCGCCTTCAGGGTGGTTGTCTTGCCGGCGCCATTGGCCCCGAGCAGCGCCACGATGCGCCCCTGGGCGACCTGGAGCGACACACCCTTGAGGACGAGAATGACATGATCGTAGATGACCTCGATGTTGTTGACGGACAAGTCCATCACGGCCGTCGAAACGTCACCGGCGATGGCAGTAGCAGTCGTTAGCGCAGCGCTCATTTCGGGAACTCTTGCTCAGGAAACAGGTAACGGCCGTTGCGACGCTCCGCGCCGCCTTTCCCTTCCCCGCGATCCGGAAAGGGAAAGGATCCGGGCAATATGACCTATCCTTCCTTGCTGCAATCGCGCAGGGTCAGATTTTTTTCCTTTGCATACTCCGCTGCCGATTGCTCGATCATTGGCCGCACCAGCTCGCGATCGGGGGTGATCCAATCAGTGATGACTTTCCATTGCTTGCCGTCCCACTGTTGAAACTTTGCCAATCCCGATCCTTCATGATCAGCGCACGACATTTTCAGAGCAGGCAGGAATCCTTCTGCGCCCAACTGTTTGAGATGCTTGTCATCGAGGTTCAGGTTCTCGAGCCCCCAGCGTACCTGCTCTCCGGAAAGCGTTTTTTTGCCGTATTTTTCCTGCGCCTTGCGGATCGCCTCGACGGTGATGATCCCGTACACCACGCCACGGTTGTAATAGATGCTGCCTACACGACTCTTGTCTTCCATATTGCCAAGGTTCTTGGCGTACACATATTTCTGGATATCCTTGATCACCGGATAGTTGGTGCCGGCGACGTTGAATCCTGCAGCGATATAGCCCTTTGCAGCATCGCCCGCCGGTATCGTGTCCTCTTCCGAACCACTCCACCAGACCCCCACCATGTGATCGCGCGGGAAGCCACTCTTGGCTGCCGTCTTGATCGCCACCGGCACGTTGACGCCGTAGCCGCGCAGAATCACCCAGTCCGGTTTGATCTGCCGGATTTGCAGCCATTGCGACTGCTGGTCATTGCCGGGGGCGGTGAATGGGATGTGGGTGACGATGAAGCCATATTTCTTCGCTTGAGCATCGAGCACCGGAATCGTCTCTTTGCCATACGGGATATCGATGTACAAGTTGACGATCTTCTTGCCTTTCAACTTGTCCATCCCTCCTTCCCTCATTCCGATGAACTTGATCTTGGTTGTGTTCTGGCTCCAGTAATTCGTGAGCATCGGAAACACGTAGGGAAACACACGGCCATCGGACGCATCCGTACGGCCATAGCCAATGGTCACCAACGGGATCTTGTCAGTGGCGACACGGTCGATCAGGCTGTAAGTGATTCCCGTCGACAGCGGCATGACCATCGACGCGCCAAGGGCACCTTTATTTTTCAGTCGCTCGTAGCACTCGACGCCGCGCGCCGTGTTGTACTCGGTCTCGCACTCCTCCCAAGTGAGCTTGACGCCGTTGATGCCGCCGTCGCGCTGATTGATCATGTTCATGTAATCGATGTAGCCGCCAAAGATTCCGGTGCCTCCGGAAGCGTAGGCGCCAACACGGTAAGAAAGCAGCGGAATGAACTGCTCGTCGGCAACCGCCGCCGTGGCGCCAAAGGCAACAGCCGTACCCAGCGCAGCAGATGCAAGCCAGACCGCGACCGATTTGTGACGCATCATGATTTCATCCTTTCCGTCGGTGATTGATGTGTAACCGGTCAAGATAACGTTATTCAAGCTAACGTTATTTCAGATTGCCGGACGCCGAATTATGCGCCTGATTCAGGGTATTCCCGCACCCACGCACTCTGCTGCGGCGGTAGCCGGTCAATGCGGAAAGGGCCAAAGGCGCAACTTCTCCTTGCCGATTTGCCATAGCCGTGCCAAGCCATGGGGCTCGACCACCAGAAAGTAGATGATCATCCCGCCGAACACCATGGGCTCGAGATTAGAGGACACCGACGACGGCAACGATTGCGCAAAGGTATGCACGAAAATATTCAGCAAAATCGGGGTCAACACAATGAATGCGGCGCCAAGGAACGAGCCCAGGATGGTACCCATGCCGCCGATGATGATCATGAACAGGATGCGAAACGACAAGTCCAGGTTGTAAGCCTCGGGCTCCACCGTGCCCAGATAGGCGTATGCGTAGAGGGCACCGGCAACACCGCAGTAGAACGAGCTGACCGCAAACGCAAGCAGCTTCGACGACATGAGCCGGATGCCGATGACTTCGGCCGCCACATCCATGTCGCGCACCGCCATCCACTTGCGGCCGGTGTTGCTGCGCGCCATGTTCTTAGCTGCCAGCGCCATCAGAGCGACGATGGTCAGGACCAGCAGGTATTTGGCCCGCGGGGTGTCGAAGGTGTAACCCAGAATGACCAGTGCCTGGGCGGTGATAACCCCCGAGGCGCTGTAATTGGTGAACCAGCCGATCTTGGTGAGGCACCAGACGATGAAAAACTGCGCCGCCAATGTAGCCACCGCAAGATAAAAGCCACGGATGCGCAAGCTTGGCAGACCAAACAGGATGCCCACCGCAGCGGCTGAAAGTCCGCCGCACCCAAACGCCACCAGCAACGGAATGCCCGGCACCCGCAGCACGAAGTTGTAGGAAGCGAAGGCGCCGACGGCCATGAACGCCGCGCTACCCAACGAAAGCTGCCCGGCGTACCCGGTCAAAATGTTCAAACCGATGGCAGCCAGCGCCAGAATCAGAAACGGAATCAGGATCGCCGAGAATAGATACGGCGACGCGGTCAGCGGTACCACTACAAAGGCGATGACGAGAAATGTCCAGAAGGCGAACCGTTCCTGGCGAATGGGAAAGATCGCCGAATCGGCCTCGTACGTCGTCTTGTACTGCCCTGCTTCGCGATAGAACATAAGGGGCGCTTATCCTGGCAGGCGCGTGCGAAACGCTAATGGAGAATGCGTGCGACGTCGAACATGACGTTGGATTTGGCGTCGGATTCGATGTGGCGTCAGATCCGTCGAATGATCTTTTCCCCGAAAAGACCCTCGGGGCGAACAAGCAGGAAGAGTAGCGCGAGCACGTACGGAAACCAGCCTTCGATGCCGCCGCCGACATACGGGCCGACATAGACTTCGGCCAGCTTTTCGGAGGCGCCGACGATGAGGCCGCCCACGACGGCACCGGGAATCGACTCGAATCCGCCGAGAATGAGCACGGGCAACGCCTTCAGGGCGACGAACGTCAGCGCAAACTGCACCCCATTGCGCGCTCCCCAAAGTAGCCCGGCGACCAGCGCCACCGCTCCGGCAACGGCCCACACGATGCCCCAAATCTGCTGCAGCGGAATACCCACGGCCAGTGCCGCCTGGTGGTCGTCGGCGACCGCACGCAACGCCCGTCCGATCCTGGTCCGGCTGAAAAATATGGCGAGGGTCGACACCAGCACCGCGGCAATGCCTGCCGCCACCAGGTCGAACTTCGAAACGTTAACCCCGGCCACGTCTGAGACCCACTGCAATGGCTCGTCCTGAATGCCAAGCTCCAGGCCGCGCACATTGGCACCCCACATGAGCTGCGCCAGCCCTTCGATGAAAAAGCTCAATCCGATCGTTGCCATGAACAGCGTGATCTGCGGCTGATTGATCAGCGGTCGCAAGACGATGCGCTCGATCACGAGACCGAGCACGATCATCACCGCGAGGGTGGCGGGAAGTGCCAGCCAGAATCCGAGTCCTTTCTCGAGCAGTCCGACAAACGTGAGGGCCGCAAAAAAAACCATCGAACCCTGCGCGAAATTGAAAACGCCCGAGGCCTTGTAGATCAATACAAACCCGAGCGCGACAAGCGAGTACATCACCCCGCTCAAGAGTCCGCCGATCAGCACTTCGAAAAAGAACTGCATCAGTGGGCTGCGCCGAGATAGGCGTCGATCACCGCCTTGCTGCTGCGCACCTCGTCGGGGACGCCGTCGCCGATCTTCCTGCCGTAATCGAGCACGACGACGCGGTCGGAGATATCCATGACCACGCCCATGTCATGCTCGATCAGCACGATGGTGGTGCCGTACTGGCCATTCACGTCGAGCACGAAGCGGCACATGTCCTGCTTTTCCTCGACGTTCATTCCCGCCATCGGTTCATCCAGCAGCAACAGCGAAGGCTCTGCCGCCAGCGCCCGCGCGAGCTCCACCCGCTTCTGTAACCCGTAGGGCAACTTGCCGACGGGAGCCTTGCGGATGTGCTGAATCTCCAGGAAGTCGATGATCTCCTCGACCCGGTGCCGGTTCTCGATTTCCTCGCGATTAGCCCGACCCCAGTGGAGCGCATGCTCGATGAACGATGTGCGCATCCGGAGATTGCGCCCAGTCATGATGTTGTCAAGCACGCTCATGCCCTTGAAGAGCGCGATGTTCTGGAACGTGCGCGCGATGCCCTGCGCGGCAGCATGATGCGGCTCCATGTTGCGTCGCACTTCACCGCGAAAGGTGATGGTGCCCTCCTGCGGTCGATACACCCCGTTGATGACATTGAGCATCGAGCTCTTGCCGGCGCCGTTGGGGCCGATGATGGCGCGGATCTCGTGCTCACGCACATCGAAGCTGATGTCGGCCAGCGCCTTCACGCCCCCGAACGCAAGCGAAATGTGCTCCAGAGTGAGAATGACATCGCCAATCGGACGCGCCGCGGCGGTGGTCATGACGCCGGGGTCGCAGGGATGGCGTGCAGGCCGACCTGCGCTCCGGCATCGGCACAGGCTGTCGCGCCGGTCCTCATGCCGCCTTGCTTACGTGCGCGGGAAAGGTTTTTGCCGTGTCGATGCGAAGATCGGCGGCCACGATGCCGGTCCGGCCGTCCTCGAACTTCATCTGCGTCTCCACGTGCTGCACCGTCTTGCCGGCGTAAAGCGCCTCGATCAGGACCGCATACTTATCGGCGACGAAGCCGCGGCGCACCTTGCGCGTTCGGGTCAGCTCATCGTCGTCGGGGTCGAGCTCCTTGTGCAGCACCAGGAATCGGTGCACCTGGGAATCGGCCAGTGCCGGATCGGTCGCGAGGTCCGCATTCACCTTCTCGACGCATTCGCGCACGAGCGCATAGACCTCCGGCTTTTGGGCGAGATCGGTATAGCCCGAATACGCGATGTTGCGGCGCTCGGCCCAGTTGCCCACCGAGCCCAGGTCGATGTTGATGAAGGTGCAGACCTCGTCGCGATTGGCGCCAAACGCGACCGCTTCCTTGATGTGCGGGAAGAACTTGAGCTTGTTCTCGATATAGTTGGGCGCGTACAGCGAGCCGTTGGCGAGCTTACCCACATCCTTGGCGCGATCGATGATCCGAAGCTGTCCTTCGGGATCGAAGAAGCCGGCGTCGCCGGTGTGAAAGTACCCTTCGGCATCGATGGAGTCGGCGGTGGCGTCCGGTCGCTTGTAATATTCCTTCAGCAGCATCGGGCCGCGCAGCAACACTTCGCCGGTGTCGGCGATTTTGACCTCCACGCCCGGCGCCGGTTTGCCCACCGTCTCGAGCCTCACTCCGCCGCTAGGCTGCAGGCAGCCGTAGGCGCAGGTTTCGGTCAAGCCGTAGAGCTGCTTCAGGTTGATACCGATCGAGCGATAAAAACGGAAAAGGTCCGGCCCGATCGCGGCACCCGCGGTGTAGGCCACGCGAATGCGCGACATGCCGAGCACATTGCGCAGCGGCGCATACACCAGCAGATCGCCGAGGGCATACGCGGCGCGATCGATGAGGCGTACGGGCTTGTGCTCGAGGATTTCGGCACCGCAGTGCCGCGCGACGGCCATGAACCGGTGAAAGAGCCAGCGCTTGATCGCGCTCGCGTCTTCCATGCGGATGATGACCTGGGTCAGCAGGTTTTCGAAGATTCGCGGCGGCGCAAAGTAATAAGTGGGGCCGATCTCGCGCATGTCGCTCATCACCGTATCGGCCGACTCGGGGCAATTGACCGTCATACCGGTGATCACCGCTTGCACATAAGAAAAAAGATGGTCGCCTACCCACGCCATCGGCAGGTAGGAAAGCATGCTGTCGTGCTGGGTGAGATTGTCGAACTGCGCGCCCCCGGAGCCGGCCGCGATAAACGCGGCATGGGTCTGGCACACACCCTTGGGCTTGCCGGTGGTGCCGGAGGTATAGAGCATCACGCAGACGTCGATAGGTCGCCCCTTTTCCACTTCCGCTTCGAAGAATTCAGGATGAGCGCGGTCGAACTCGCGTCCGATCTCCTGCAGCCGCTCGAAGCTCATTACGCCTTCATAGTCGCCAAGACCCCGCGGGTCGTCGTAAAAAATGTGCGCAAGGGTGGGCGCCTGCGCGGTGGCCTCGAGCATCTTGTCGACCTGCTCCTGGTCTTCGACGACGGCGTAGGCAATCTCGGCATCATTGAGCACAAAGATGAACTCCGCCGCGGGTGCATCCTGATACATGGGCAGCGGCACGCCGCCCAGCGCCTGCGCGGCGGCCATGGACCAGTAAAGGCGTGGACGGTTGTCGCCGATGATCGCAAGATGCATACCGCGGCTGAAGCCCTGCGCCGCGAGCCCGCACGCGAGCGCACGAACCTCGTCGGCGACCTGGCGCCACGTCCACGTCTGCCATATGCCGAGGTCTTTTTCGCGCATGGCTGGATGCGCGCCGAGCTGTTGCGCGTTACGCAGCAGAAGCCGCGGGAACGTGTCGAGCCGGGTGTCCATCTCCTCCTCGGGCCTCGTTAACCTGCGTCGTGCCTGGTACCCGCGCGCATCGGTGGCACGGTCGGGCGATTCTATAGGAAGGCGCACGTCCTAGGAACGCGCCTCACCCCGTGTCTACTTCAAAACCGGGAAGGATGGGACGCGTGCTGGGTACCCGGTGTTTGGTTCTTGACGCCAAGCCGCTTTCGTACTAAAACAAACACTTGTTTTCTACGTCCTGGCACCTGGCAACCGGCAACTGACAATGAACCGGCCCCTTCGCGTGCCGCGTGTGGACAACCGTCTGCCGATGCTTCTGGATGAAGCAGCCCGCTTGTTCGGCAGCCAGGGGTTCGCCGGCACATCGATTCGCGACATCGTGCGCAGGGTCGACATGTTGCCGGGCTCGCTGTACTACCACTTTGCGGCGAAGGAAGATCTGCTTGCCGCCGTCTATGAAGAAGGTGTGCGCCGCATTTCGGAGCGTGTTGCCGCTGCGATCAAGGATCAGGTCGACCCTTGGCAGCGGGTGGAGGCGGCGTGCGTGGCGCATCTCGAAGCGCTGCTGGAAGAAAGCGATTACGCTCAGGTGGTCATCCGGGTGCGCCCCTCCGACGTGCCGGCGATCGGCGCCCGTCTGGTAGCGCTGCGCGATCGGTACGAGCGCGTTTTTGTCGATCTCACCGATGCGCTGCCGCTGCGTGCCGGAACCGACCGGCGCACGCTGCGCCTCATGCTGCTGGGCGCCCTCAACTGGTCGCAGACGTGGTATCGCCCCGGCCGTGACGATGCGGCTGCGATCGCCCGTGGCTTTGTCGCGTTGCTGCGCCGGCCCTCCAACCAGGAATGATCGATGAACGTGATACCGAAGGTGCTGGTAACCAAGATCGGCCTCGATGGCCACGATCGCGGCAGCCGCGTGGTGGCCGCCCATTTGCGCGATGCCGGCATGGAAGTGATCTATACGCCGCCGTGGCAGGACATCGCCGCGGTGGTGAAGCTTGCGGCCGAAGAGGACGTCGACGTGATCGGCATCTCCTCGCTGGCTACCGACCACCTTATCGTGCCGAAGCTGATGGCTGCGCTGCGCATAGCGGGTCTCGATGACGTGGCCGTGATCGTGGGCGGCATCGTTCCCGACGAAGATGAAACAACGCTGCTCGCGGCGGGTGTCGCCCGCGTCTTCCATCCCGGCGCCGGACTCGACGACATCTCTGATTACATCCGCGAAATGGTGCCGAAGCTGCGCGCCCAACGCTTTGCCGCATGAAGGAACTGCGATGAACAAGCCACTGGACTCGACCTTGCTGCAACCCGCTACCGGCCTCACACAATGGGAAAAAGACTACGCCGCGCAGATCGGCGCTGACAAATCCTCCGAAAACCGCTCGGGCCTTTCCGTCAAGCCGCTGTACACGGCGGCCGACTGGAGCGGCGAGCGCTATCAAGAGGACCTGGGGTATCCCGGACAGCCGCCTTACACGCGTGGAATTTATCCCACGATGCATCGCGGCCGCACCTGGACCCAGCGCCAGCTCGTCGGACTGGGAACGCCGGCCGATTACAACATGCGGTTGCTCGACATCATCGGTCAGGGCGCCACGGCGGTGTCCCTGATTCCCTGCAATTCGGTGTTCCGCGGCTACGACATGGACGAGGTGCATGTCGAGCTCCTCGGCACCTGCGGCGTGGTGGCGAATACCGTCGAGCACATGGACGCTTGTCTCGCCGACGTGGATCTCGACCAAACCTCGTGCGCGATGAATGATCCATCGCCCTTCACGCTGCTCGCCTTCCTGCTGGCGACCGCCAAGCGCCGCGGGGTGGGGTGGGATCGCATCAGCGGGACCTCGAATCAAAGCGATTACATCAGTCACTACGTTGCCAACCACATGTTCTTTCGCATTGCCCTTCCCGGCGCGCGGAGGATCCTCGGCGATCACATCGAATTCTGCAACCGTCATCTGCCGCGCTGGAACCCGATGTCGGTGATCGGGCAGCACATGCAGCAATCCGGCGCCACGCCTGCCGCGGCGATGGCCTTCGCGCTCTGCACGGCACTGCAGACCGCCGACGACTGCGTGGCGCGCGGCATGGTACCGGACCAGTTCCTGCCGCGGTTCACATTCTTCTTCGACATTTCGGTGAGCTTTTTCGAGGAGATCGCCAAGTTCCGCGCGGGTCGGCGCGTCTGGGCGCGCCTCGTACGCGAGCGCTATGACGCGAAGGATCCGCGCAGTTGGCGGCTCAAGTTCCACGCCCAAACCTCCGGCGTCGATCTCACCCGTCAACAGCCGCTCAACAACATTTCCCGCGTCACGGTGCAGGCGATGGCGGGGATCCTCGGTGGCCTGCAATCGCTTCACACCGATGCGTACGACGAGGCGCTGTCGTGTCCCACCGAATTCGGGGCGCGCATCGCAGTGGCCACCCAGAACATCCTGCGCGAAGAGGCGCACCTCACCGACGTCATCGATCCCCTGGGCGGCAGCTTTTACGTCGAGACGCTTACCAATCAGATGGAGGAGGAGATCCTGCGGGTGATGGGCATGGTCGACCTGGCGGGCGGCATGTACCGCGCCGTCGAAGCCGGCGTCGTGCAAAGGATCATCGGCGAATCGGCGCAGCGCTTTCAGGACAAGATCGAGACCGGCGAGCAGACGGTGGTGGGCGTCAACGCCTTTCAGGTCGACGAGGACAAGAGCGCGCGGCCGGCGCTCGCCAAGCCCAATCCTGAAAAGATGCGTGCGCACCTGGCGGCGTTCGCGCAGTTCAAGGCTGGGCGCTCGCAGGCAGCGGTGGGCCATGGTCTTGATGCGCTCGCTCGCGCAGCCAACAATCCTCACGACAATATTTTCGCGCAGGTGGTTGCGGCG
>JANXZT010000515.1 GCA_025355395.1 Betaproteobacteria bacterium | reverse complement strand
GCGAACCACCGCACGTCAGCTCCACCTCTGCTATTGCCTGACACCCATGCGGTATGCGTGGGACCTGCGCGCGACGTATCTGGAGGCCATCGACGCGGTGACGGGATGGCGGCGCCCACTCGCCAACGCATTGCTCGATCGTTTGCAAAGATGGGACTCGGAAACGAGCCGCAGCGTAACCGATTTCGTCGCCATTTCGGATCACATCCGCGACCGGATCGAGCGTTGCTATGGGCGAGAGTCAGCCGTCATCTACCCACCGGTGGATGTGGACTTTTTTACGCCCCGCGAACCGGATCGCGCGACCAGCGCGCCCTACGTGACGGCCTCGCGCTGGGTGCCTTATAAGCGTATCGACCTGATTGTCGAGGCGTTCCGGGCCCTGCCCGACCGGCAATTGCTGGTCGCGGGTGACGGCCCGGATATGCCACGCATTCGTGCCGCGGCGGGACCGAATGTCCGATTCGTCGGCGAGCTGGATAGAACGGCATTGCGCGAGTTGCTGCGCAATGCGCGCGCATTCCTGTTTGCGGCGGAGGAGGATTTCGGCATCCTTCCCGTCGAAGCCCAGGCATGCGGCACGCCTGTCATCGCGTTTGGACGCGGCGGCGTCTTGGAAACCGTGCGCGGTTCCGGTCAAGGCTGCCCGACCGGAGTGTTCTTCGAGACGCAATCTTCTGCCGCCATCGTCGATGCCGTCGGGCGCTTCGAAGCCGGGCCGGCGATTCCCGCTTCCGCCTGCCGCGCGCAGGCCGAGCGATTCAGCGCTTCCCGCTTTCGGGCGGCATTCGAGGCGCACGTACGGCGTGCGTGGCAGTCGTTCGTGGCGGGCGGCGGATAATGCCGCGATGAATCGTCCGCTGCTCAAGTCGCACGCCTCGCTGTTCGCGATCACGTTGCGGGCGAGCGATCCACTCCTCGGGCTGCTTGTGGGGATGGCGGCCTATTGGATTTACCTCGACGCCTTTCCACCGCCCGAGCATTACGTTCTGTTCCTGCTGGCTTCGTCGATCTCCATCGCCGCGGTCTTTCCGTTGTTTCGGTTGTACGAGCCGCAGCGTGGCGCCAGCATCATCGACGAGTTCCGCAAGCTCACACTCGCGTGGGCAACGATTGGTGCGCTATGCGGCCTCACGCTGTTTGCGACCAAGTCGGGCCAGCAATTCTCACGGGTCTGGGTCGCCTCATGGCTCTCGGGAAGCTTTGGTGCGGCAATAGCGCTGCGCGTCGCCGTACGAATCATCTTGCGCTCGCTGCGGCGCCGAGGGCGCAACCTTCGTCACGTCGCGATCGTGGGCGCGGGCAACTTGGGGCGGCAGATCTCCGAGCGTTTGCGTGGCGCCGCGTGGACGGGTCTTAATGTGATCGGCTATTACGACGATGACCCGGCAAAGTCGGGCGCGATAATCGATGGCCGTCCGGTGCTCGGTACTGCGGAGCAACTGCTTGCCGATACCCGCATCGCCGGGATCGACCAGGTGTGGATCGCATTGCCGCTGCGCGCGGAAATCCGGATTCGCGCGATTATCGACGGGCTCCGCGATTTCCCGGTGGAGATACGTTTCGTGCCGGACATCTACAGTTTTCATCTGCTCAATCATTCGATGAGCGAGATTGCCGGATTGCCGGTAATTTCGTTAACGGAAACGCCGATGGTCGGCGCGAACCGCATCGTCAAGAGCCTCGAGGACTTCCTGTTCGGCCTCGTCGCGCTCCTCATTGCCGCGCCCGCGCTGCTCGTAATCGCCGCCGGGGTCCGGCTTTCCTCCCCGGGGCCGGTCTTCTATCGCCAGGAGCGCGTGACGCGCAACGGCCAGCGGTTCCAGATGCTCAAGTTCCGCACGATGCCCATCGATGCCGAGGCCGGCGGTCCAGTGTGGTCCGGGAGGTCGGGCTCACGGGCAACTTCCTTCGGCGGCTTCCTGCGGCGTTTCAGTCTCGACGAGTTGCCGCAACTCATCAATGTGATCCGCGGCGAGATGTCGCTGGTGGGACCGCGTCCCGAGCGTCCGGAGTTCGTCGCCCGCTTCAGGCAGGAGGTCCCGGGGTACATGCAGAAGCATCTGGTCAAGGCCGGGATCACCGGCTGGGCGCAGATCAACGACCTTCGAGGCGACACCGATATCGGGCGGCGGATACAATACGACCTCTTCTACATCGACCACTGGTCGCTGTGGTTCGACCTCCGAATCCTCGCGCTCACCTTGTGGCACATCCTGCAGAGCCACAACGCGCGTTGAACAGCGCGGCCCCGTCTGAATCGATCGTTGCGAGCGAGCTGTTCGCGCCGGCCCCGCCGAATCCTTTTCCGGTGCGTCTGCCGTTGCTGCTGCTGGCGTTGGCGCTGCTGCTTTGCGGCGTGGGATACGTGGCGCTGGCCGTGCCGGCGGACTGGTTCCCATCCGCCACAACCAAGGCGTGGTCGATTCGCGAGTTGGCCGTGACCCGTGGCCGCGCGGTAACCGCCAACGATGCGCTTCTTATCGGCCCGAGCAATGCTTCCAATACGATCATCGTGTCGCTCGCGGCACCCTTCCGGTCGGCGAGCTACCCGGTGATCGCGTGGGCGGCGTACAACATCCCGGAGAACGCCGAGGTGCGCCTCCTGTGGAGCAATGACTACGCTCCCGCGAAGGTCAATGCCATGCCCATTCCGGTGGTTTCCGGGCGCCTCAAAGGCGTCTCGCCCGCCTCCGATCCCAACTGGGTCGGCAATATCACCGGCATCGCGCTGGCGATCCAAGCCACGTTTCCACAGCCGATCAGCGTCTCCGGAGTGCGTGCGCGCCCGATGGGTGC
>JANXZT010000498.1 GCA_025355395.1 Betaproteobacteria bacterium | reverse complement strand
GCCACCTCGTCCTGCCAGTCGGTCGCCGCCTTGATGAGGTAGCGCGAGAACACGCTGTAGGTGAGCACGAACGCCGCGATCAGCAGGGCGATCATCCCGAAGACCACGACCCCCTTGTTGATCCAAGCCATCGCGGCCTCGAGCACTCCCAGCCCGCCCTCGTGCAGGAGGGGCTCGATCGGAGACGCACCGGGAATGTCGATGCCGTGGCTCACAGGAGCTTTTGCGCCGCGGCGAGAAGCTTGGCGCAGTTCTCGTTCTTGTCCGCATAGTCCTTCCATACCGGCTTCGCCAGCGCGTGCCACTTCGTCAGCGTCGCGTCGTCGATGTCATACACTTTGGCGCCGGCCTTGGTGTACACGTTGGCGACCGCGATGTCGTCCGCCTTGGCGCTCTCGACCGCGAACTTCTCCAGGCTCGCACCCACTGACATGACCGCGTCCTGCTGCGCCTTAGGCAGCTTGTCGAAGATCTGCTTCGACATCATCAGCGGCTCGAACATGAACCAGTACGACTTGCCGCGACCGCTGGTGAGATGCTTCGAGACTTCTTCCAGCCGGAACGAGATGAGACTCGTCGAGGAGGTGAGCGCGGCGTCCATGGCGCCGGTCTGCATGGCAGCATAGATCTCGTTCGACGGCAGCGACAGCACCGATGCGCCGGCTTCCTTGAACATCATGTCCATTTCCCGGCTGCCGCCGCGGACCTTCATGCCTTTGGCGTCCTCCGGTTGCACGAGGGGCTTGTTCCGGGCGGCCACGCCACCGGCCTGCCAGATCCAGCTGACAACGAGGACGCTCTTTTCGGCGAGGATCAGGGTCAGCAGCTTACCGACCTCAGCATCTTTCCAGCGGCTGCCGACGTCGTAGGAAGGCACGAGCGCGGGCAGGAGCCCAATGTTGGTTTCGGCTACTTCGCCCCCCGCGTACGACAGCGGCACGAGGGAGAGATCCAGCGCTCCCCGGCGCAGCGCGCTGAACTGCGAATTGACCTTGACCAGCGAGGAGTTCGGATAGATGTCGAACTTGAGCGCACCGCTGGTCTTCTGCGAGACCTCCTGCGCGAAGCGTCGACACAGCCGGTCCCGGAAGTCGCCCTGGTCGCCAGTGCCGCCGGGGAACTGATGCGAGATCTTTAGGGTTCCGGGGGTCTGCGCCCGCAGATGGGAGCCGGCCAGCGCCAGCGGAAACGAGGCGAGTGCGCCGGTAACAAGCCTGCGACGATTGACGTTCATTGCATCCTCCTAAGATTCGGCGAACCCTCCGCCCGTTGTGGCCTGCGTATGTGCCGTTCTTGTATCCAAAGTCTAGGTGGCGACCCCGCGCCCGTCAAGTAAACCCAGCCGCAAGAAACTGATAAGCGACTGATCGAGGTGTTCGAGGTCATGGCGGACTAGAGGCGTTTTGCTGACGCTTGGCTGCACGCCGCATGTCGCCCGGAGTACGAACCTTCAACGTCGTAGCACTCGACGACACTTCGGCCTCGAATTCCTGCGAATACCGGCCCCTAACGTGACCAGGTGAGGCGCATCTCGCGGAGCGCGTGTGGAATAATGCCGAGCTATTCCCTATCGCGAGTCGCCGCCGCTCCCGTGACTCCGTTTTCCATGGACGCGAATCTCTACACCCTTTTCCGCAGTCACTTCAGCGAGGGACCGGAGCAGCCGTTCGCAATGGTTCCGGATGGCCCCGTCATCCATTACGATGAGCTCGCCGCGCTGTCCGCGCGGTACGCACACGCGCTTCGCGATGCCGGCTGCAATCCGGGGGACCGTATCGCGGTGCAAATCGACAAGCACTGGCAAGTGGTGGCGCTCTATCTTGCATGCCTTCGCGCTGGCTGCATCTATCTCCCGCTCAATACCGGCTACCAGCGCTCCGAGCTCGCGTATTTTTTTGGCGATTCCGAGCCGCGGGTGGTCGTTTGCCGGCCCGAAGCCGAGGGCGTGATCGCACCGCTCGCGCCCACGGCCAAGGTGCTGACGCTGGGCGCTGCCGGCGGTTCCCTGATCGAGCGTGCACGGAACGCGCCGGATGACTTCGAAACGGTGGCATCGGCACCCGATGATCTCGCCGCGATTCTGTATACCTCGGGCACCACGGGGCGCTCGAAGGGTGCGATGCTGACCCACCGCAATCTCGCCTCCAACGCCGTCACCCTGGTCGAGGAATGGGGGTTCGTGCGCGGCGACGTCCTGCTTCATGCGCTGCCGATCTATCACGTGCACGGCCTCTTCGTCGCGATCCACTGCGTCCTCCTCGCCGGCGCCCGGATGTTGTGGCTGTCGAAATTCGACAGCGTGGAAGTGACGGCAATGCTGCCTCGCGCGACGGTGATGATGGGCGTGCCGACGTTCTACACCCGGCTGCTGGCCGAGCCGTCGTTCGGGCGCGAGGCTTGCCGCACCATGCGCTTGTTCGTCTCGGGTTCCGCGCCGCTGCTGCCGGAGACGTTCACGGCGTTCGAGGCCCGCACCGGCCATCGCATTCTCGAGCGGTACGGCATGACCGAGACCGGGATGAACACGTCCAATCCGCTCGATGGCAAGCGCATCGGCGGCACGGTCGGACCGCCCCTGCCCGGGGTTGACCTGCGCATCCTGGATGAGCAAGGCACGCCTTGCGCACCGGGCATTGTGGGCGCCATCGAGGTGAAGGGGCCGAATGTCTTTCCCGGTTACTGGCGCCTGCCCGACATCACCCGCAACGAATTCACCGTCGACGGATTCTTTCGCACCGGCGACCTGGGCACCTGGACCCCCGAGGGATACGTGCAAATCGTCGGCCGCGAGAAGGATCTCATCATTACCGGCGGGCTCAACGTCTATCCCAGGGAAATCGAGGAGTACATCGATGCCCTCGAAGGCGTTGCCGAAAGTGCCGTGATCGGGCTACCCGATGCTGACTTCGGCGAGGCCGTCACCGCGGTCATCGTCCCGCGTCCCGGTCAAGCACTTTCCGAGCACGCCATCATCAGTGCGCTCAAGGCCGACATCGCCGGCTTCAAGGTGCCGAAACGAATTCTTTTCATGGCCGAGCTGCCACGCAACGCCATGGGCAAGGTGCAGAAGAATATCCTGCGAGAGCATGCAGCCGACGCGATCAAATCTGTTCTTTCACCGTAGTCCGTTGCAATCATCAGGCAGGATTTCTCATGGTCACTGAATTTACGATTCCTTCGATGATGCGCTATGTCGCGGCGAGGGAGCCGGGTCCGCCCGAAGTCCTGGCGCCGGCCGAAACGCAAGTCCCGCAGCCCGGCGCGGACGAAGTGCTGATCCGGGTCGCTTACGCCGGTGTCAATCGTCCCGATTGTATCCAGCGGAGCGGCGCCTATCCGCCGCCGCCGGACGCGTCGCCGATCATCGGACTCGAGGTTGCCGGAACCGTCGTCGCGACCGGGAATGCCGTGGAGGACTGGCACGTCGGGGATGCGGCATGCGCACTCGTGCCCGGTGGCGGATATGCGCAATATTGCGTCACTCCCGCCAGCATGTGCCTGCCCGTACCGCGGGGATTGTCACTTCTGGAGGCGGCAAGCCTGCCGGAGAATTACTTCACCGTGTGGCACAACGTATTCGAGCGAGGACGGCTCGTTGCGGGCGAATCCATCCTGATTCACGGCGGGTCGAGCGGCATCGGGCTCACCGCGATTCAATTGGCCAAGGCATGGGGAGCGCTCGTCTATGCAACGGTCGGCAATGCCGACAAGGCGGCGTTCTGCCGCAGCATGGGCGCGGATCACGTGATCAACTATCGCGAGCACGATTTCGCGGTGGAAATGGCGCGGCTCACCAATCGCAAAGGCATCGACGTCATCCTCGACATGGTCGGTGGCGACTACATCGAAAAAAACCTGAAGTGCCTCGCACTCGAAGGCCGGCTCGTCCTCATCGCCTTTCTGCACGGCAGCAAGGTGGAGGCGGATTGGCGCTTTATCATGATGAAGCGGCTGACCGTTACCGGCTCGACGTTGCGGGCAAGCCCCCTTCCACGCAAGGCGGCGATCGCCACGGCGTTGCGCGAGCGGGTATGGCCGCTGCTGGAGTCCGGCAAGCTCCGGCCGGTGATCCATCGCGTGTTCCCGCTCGCCGAAGCCGCAGCCGCGCATGCGCTCATGGAGTCGTCGCAGCACATCGGCAAGATCATGCTGGAGGTGGATCCGGTCTAAGGCGCTAACGCCGTCATCCCCTACGAACGTGACGGCGCACCACCGTCATCCCTGCGGAAGCAGGGACCCATCTTGACCTTGAACGGATCGATTTTGATTTAGAGCTGATCCATTTTGAGCTCGACAAGATGGATTCCCGCGTTCGCGGGAATGACGGATGTGGCCCTGCTCTCGCGGGAATGACGGAGTGTGACTCTGCTCGCGCGGGAATGACGGACGTGGCCCTGCTCTCGCGGCAACGACGGAGTGCGGCGCTGCTCGCGCGGGAATGACGGAGTGCGGCTCTGCTCTCGCG
>JANXZT010000477.1 GCA_025355395.1 Betaproteobacteria bacterium | reverse complement strand
TCACTTCCGAGAGCGTCCCGAAGTCCAGCGTTTGCTTGAGCGAGCTGTGCCCCCAGCCGACATGACGGAGATACTCTTGCGTGTCATATTGGCTGTCGTGAATCAGCAAATCCGCTTCGGCGGCGAGCGACCCTCCCGAGGTCCACGCGCGGGGCAGCGACGGAAAGGCCAAGGCGCCCAGCGCTGGCTCGTGGTCGGGCAGGTACGTCAACACTCTTCCCTGCGCATCGGCAATGCGGTACCCCACTGTGGGCCCGGGATGGCACACGAGCGCCGCCGAGACATGGAACTCGCCGATGTCCACCTCGCCGCAGGGAACCTCGTGGAGCGTGAGAGCGCACGGCAATTCGCGCAGGCTCACCGGAAACAGCGGGGGCGACAGATAGCGCATGAGCCGCTCCCGCAAGCAGAGCTTGCTGCTCGCCGGCCCCCAGACTCTGACCTCGACGTCATGGCGATACAGTGGGGCGAAGAATCCCAATCCCTGAATGTGGTCCATGTGCAAATGAGTCAACAGAATATCGACGCGGCGCACGGAAGCGTCGAGGGTCGCCGCCAGACGGCGGATGCCCGTCCCCGCGTCCAGCACCAGGACCGTGCCTTCGCGCCCGCGCACGCCCACGCACGACGTGTTGCCGCCGTAGCGGGCGGTCTCCGGACCTGGGGCGGCTAACGAGCCGCGCGTGCCCCACAGCGTCACGTGCACTTCAAATCTCCCAGAAGATGCTCATCGCGCCAACAAGCACGTCCCTCTCGCCAATGAGCGGAAATGCGGTGATGCGCAAATGCCGCCATTCGCCGTCCGAACCCCGGGTCCACATTGTCTGGGAGACGGGGTAGCGCGTGGTGAGCGCCAGCATCATCGGCCGATCGTCCGGCGGAATGGGGTTGCGGTCGTCGTCGACGGCGGCGACGAGCGTGGTCCACTCCGCAGCGGGCATTTCGCCTGTTTCGTTGAAGCGCTGATTGAAGATCGCCTCCGCCGGCTCGTTGTAATAGATGAGGGTCCCTTCGGCGTCGCTGATGAGGATGGGCATCGCAACGCAGCTCGCGAGTTGCCTCGCCAGAATGACCTGAATGGATTTGGAGGTTGACATCGATCCCCCCTCCCCTTGGAAGATGCCCAACTGTCGGACAGCTCCCAGCCTACACCCACATGGCAACCTACCTCCACATCGGAGGTGCGCGGACATTACTTAAGGCAAAGCCAGCCGATGAAGGCGCCCGAGTCGCGCCGAGCGGCGCGCCAGACGCCGAGTCCATGATAGGTCCCGTAGTTGCGCGCAATCCGCACCAGGATATCCCGCACTTCGGCGCGCGCATGCGGACGACCGTTGTTGAGATAACGCATCACCCGCGGATCGCTCTCGAGCCGATACAGCTCGTCGAAATCCGCCGGCACGAATTCGCGCAATTCGAGCCGCAGCGTTTCGAGCCAGGGGGGAGGCGCTGCAATCATCGATCAGCTCGCACGCTCGTCACCGGCCATCGCCGCCAGCAGCTCCGCCTGGTGCTCGCGCGCCAACGTTTGAGTGAGCTCGAAAAGATCGCCGTCGGTGATGGCATCGATCTTGTAGAGTGTCAGGTTGATCCGATGATCGGTTACGCGGCCCTGGGGAAAGTTGTAGGTACGGATACGCTCGCTGCGATCACCGCTTCCGACCAGGCTCTTGCGCACCGAGGCCTCCTTCTGTTGCCGCTCACGGCGTTCCTTGTCGAGGAGTCGCGAGGCAAGCACGGCCATCGCCTGTGCGCGATTGCGATGCTGCGAGCGGTCGTCCTGGCATTCGACCACGAGACCCGACGGAAGATGCGTGAGGCGCACTGCGGAATCGGTCTTGTTCACATGTTGCCCACCCGCTCCCGAGGCACGAAAGGTGTCGATGCGAAGGTCCGCGGGATTGATCGTGATGTCGGCGATCGGATCGGCCTCCGGAATCACCGCAACCGTCGCCGCCGAAGTGTGAATGCGGCCCTGGGCTTCCGTTTCGGGGACGCGCTGGACGCGATGCCCGCCTGACTCGAACTTGAGCCGTGAATAGGCGCCTTGGCCGATGATCCGGGCAATGACTTCCTTGTACCCGCCGAGGTTGCTTGCCGATTCGTTCACGATCTCGACCTGCCACCCGTTGCGTTCGGCAAAGCGCGTGTACATTCGGAACAGAACGCCGGCGAACAAGGCCGATTCATCACCACCCGTTCCGGCGCGAATCTCCAGGAACACGTTGCGCTCGTCATTGGGATCCTTGGGCAGCAGCTTCCGCTCGAGATCTTCTTCGATGGCGGCCATGCGCGCTGTCGCGTGTGTCCGCTCGTCCTCGGCAAATGACTTCGTTTCCGGGTCGCGCGCGAGCTCGTCCGCGGCGGCAAGATCGCCCTGTGCTTGCCGGTACTCGCAAAAGCGTGTGACGACTGGCTCGATTTCGGAGCGCTCACGGGTGAGGGCGCGATAACGGTCGAGATTCCGCGCGGCGTCCCCGCCTTGCAAGGCCGCATCGATCTCGGATAGCCGGGCAGTGAGTTGCTCGAGCTTGGTGTAAAGGGATGGCTTCATGGTGGTGCTATATTTGCAACGCGGTCCGCGCGAATGACGGCGCTACGTCTCATCCCTGCAAAACTGGCGGCGTTCTCCGCCGTCATCCCTGCGAACGTGACGGCATCGGGCCGTCATCCCTGCGAACGTGACGGCATCGGGC
>JANXZT010000457.1 GCA_025355395.1 Betaproteobacteria bacterium | reverse complement strand
CTGGCAACGCGCGCGGTGGTAGTACGGCTCGATCCGCCTCCGCACGACGCTCTGCGACCCTGGTTGCCCACTCTTGTTTGAATCTGCGTACCTGCGCTGCGTCTAGCCGGCGTCCAAATCCACCGCGCAGCTGGGTCTGATCGTGGCATTCAAAACAGATCACAGCGAGGTTCGGCGGATCGTTGTTCGACGGGTCTTCGTCAATGTGATGGATTTGGGTTCGTCGGCCCGGGATGCCACAGATGCAGCAGGTTCTATCCGCCTCGTAAAGAAGTCCAGCGGCGACGTCATCGTCAATCGGCACCCGAAGTTTGGCCATCATGACCGCTTCCCCAGTCTGCGCTGAATCCACCCCACGTCTTGGAAAGTTGCAACAGCGGCAGGTCGAGCGTGCATGATGAGTCCGGGCGAAGGGGGTCCGTCGGCCGTGGGGACCAACTAACCTAAAGGCAGTACCTGAGAGGTACCCTATCTCAGTTGGCCCCCTAAAGCCAATACCGCCAAAAGGTTCCGATTATGGAAAGACAAGCCCAGACGTTGCTGCCCCTGCTCCATCCGCGCAGCGCGAGCCATCTGACCCTTGACGGCTCCAGCGACCATGCTAGACTTGCAACACAAACTGTTGCCAAGGGAGGCGCTTGATGGCCTACGCTGGCAGCGAAGGTGTGGAAGTCACGCCGCTTGAAGACGGCGGTTTCCAATTCACCGTGATGCAGCGAGGGCGGCCGTACTACCGGGTCGTAGGCCCCAACGATCTGGTCACGCAGGTAGAAGCCGGGGCACTGCTCGGTGTGAACCGGGCGACGGTGTTCAAGTGGATCAGGGATGGAAAGCTGGGATACGTGATGCTTGACGGTTTCACGATGATCAGCCTTCCGGACCTGAGGGATTTCGCAGCCAACTATGACTACACGATGGACGAATGGGAGGAGTAGACCGCAATGTCAGTACCCAACCGGGCCGAGGTATTCGGCGAAGTAATCGAACTGCGGGAACAGTTGGACGCGGTTCGCCGCGCGTACGAAGACGACGACCTCGATGGGATCGGCGCCGCACTCAGCGGTGACGACGTGGAGGACGAAGACGATGACGACGACATCGAGGACGATGAGCTTGACGAAGACCTCGATGATGACGAGCTGGAAGACTGACCAATGCTCCGCCTTTCCGAAGCCGCCTCGAAACTCGGCGTTGCCCCTAGCACCCTCCGCGCGTTCGCTGATCGTGGGCTGATCGCGTTCACTGAAATGCCGAACGGCGAACGCCGATTTCAGGAAAGTGCCGTAGAGGACTTCCGCGAGGCAGGGGCGAATCCAGCACCTCCCCGCAGCAACCCCTCAGCCCCACCGCCCCAGCAGCAGCGCCCCCGCCGTCCGGGCTGGACCGAAACGCCACCTTGGGAACGACCGGCACTTGCCGCCGAGGCGGAAGTCCGGATCGAAAAAGCCAAGCGGGAAATCGCTCGACTAGCCGCCGATGATGCCGCACGGGCGGAACAGGCCGAGCGCGACCGTGTCGCTGCCATAGCCGCACGAGCAGAGCAAGAGCGAATGCAAGGTGAGGCCGAACAGAAGGAACGGGCGGAGAAGTTGGCCGAAGCATTCAAGCCGATCACTGAGGCGGTCAACACATTCGTCGCGCGCCGCAAGGAACAGGCAGCACAAGCCGCCGAGCGATACGAACGCGAGTCACGGGCGCAGGCGCGTCGCCTTGCCGCGTTGCCGGAAGATCAGGAAATCGAATCGATGGAGCGCGCGTATCAGCAACGGCGCGACCTGCTCGACCTCGCGAGTGTGGCGCGGCGAATTCGCAGGTAGGGAGAACGGTACGCCAAGGTACCGCACGGTACCCAAGAACGGAGTAGGTACGGATGCCAAATCAGCCGCTATTGAGCGTGAAGGAAGCAGCGGACTATCTCGACATGTCAGAGTCGTGGCTCTACAGCTCAGGGATTCCGTTCGTGAAGCTCGGCAGTCGCCGCTTGTACCGGGTGGAAGACCTTGACGCTTACATCTCGCAACGAGTTCAAGTATGACCGCTATCTACGAGCGTAAGGGCAGCAAGCTCTATCAAATCAAAGTGCCGATTCGTCATGTCGGGGGCTGGATCAATCGCTCAACTGGTACCGCGAACAAGCATGTCGCGGTGGCGATGGCGAAGATGTTTGACGACATCGGCCCACGCGGGAAGCGGTTGGTCCTGTTCCTCGATGCGATCCACAAGAACACGCTGACAGTCGGCGAGTTGTACGATGCGTACCACGCCGGCCCCACAGCTCTCGACGCACTCAGGGATCGGATGCTTGAGGTTGACGTTGAGCCGTATGTGGACCAGTGGCTTCACGCAGCGAAAGGTCGTGTCGCGCCAGATACGATCAAGCACTACAGGAACCACGTCCGAACATTCGTCGCGGTTGGTGTCCGGTTCCCCAGCTCGCGCCTTCGCCGTGCGGAGTTGCGGCCGTGGCTTGATGC
>JANXZT010000447.1 GCA_025355395.1 Betaproteobacteria bacterium | reverse complement strand
CCGCGGCCATCGACACGACCGCCGGGGAGCGCGAGCGCCAATCCCTCGAACCGCTGCTGCTGACGCCGGCACGGCCGCTGGAGCTTGCAATCGGCAAGTGGGTGGCCATCAGCGCGCTCAATGCCGCCGTTGTGATCGTGACCCTGGCCGGCTTTTATCTGACGCTGCGATTTTTTCCACTGCCCGCGGTCGGTGTTCCCTTCCTGTTCGGGGCCGCCGAATTCGCGCGTTTTCTCATCGTTCTTGCACCCCTCATGTTGTTGATGCCGGCCATGCTGCTCTACGTCGGCAGCCGCGGCCGCACGTCCAAGGAAGCGCAGGCCAACACTTCGGTCATGCTGTTCGTGGTGTCGATCATCCCCGTGGTCCAGCTCCTGCTGCAGGCGCGGGAGCCCGCCTGGCTGTCATGGGTTCCGATCTCCGGCCAATACGCCCTGCTCGGCCGAGCGTTGCGCGGCGATGTGCTGCCGATGACGGCGCTGGTTCAGTCCTATGTGGTGCCGGTTGTGTTGACTGCACTGGCGCTGGCCGCGGTGGCGCGCCTCCTGTCGCGCGAATCGGTGCTGGCCGGGCGCTGATCGTTGCGATCGCGTATCGCTGCACGGCAGCGGAAGATTCCGCTCATCCGAGTTGACGAATGATGGCGAGCGGCGGCTGGCGCAAGGTAGCGCGCGTCCCAAGCCACCCCGCCACCGTCACGCACACCGCGCCGCCCAAGAGGCCGTACAGCCAGACAGCCGAATTGACGGCGTACGGTATCTGGAAAACGCGATCCGCGAGCAGATAGCCGGTGATGGTGGCGCCACCTGCCGCGAGAAGGCCCGCGACTGAACCGAGCACCACGAACTCCGCCAGCTGCGCCGAGGTGAGCTGTGCTCGCGAGGCTCCCAGCGTGCGCAGAATGGCCGCGTCGAATTGCCGTTCGTCCTGGGTCGCGGCAACCGCGGCCTGCAACACCAGCAATCCGCCGGCAAGCGTGAACAGGAACACGAATTCCACGGCTCGAGCCACTTGATCCATGATGCTTTGCACCTGCCGGATGACCTCGCCGACATCGATGGCCAGCACATTCGGATATTGCTGCACGAGGGCAGTGAGTGAAGCGCCCTGGCCCGCGGTTTCCGGAACGCGCACCGCCCCCAGATAGGTTTGCGGCATGCCGTCCAGAACACCGGGTGGAAACAGCGTGAAAAAATTAGGCCGGAAGCTGTCCCAGTCCACCTTGCGCAAGCTCGTGATGCGTGCCGAAACCTGCGACCCCGCGATATCCCAGGTCAGCTTGTCACCAAGCTTTACATGTAGCGATTCGGCAATCCCCTGCTCCATCGACAATCCCGCATCGGGACCGGGATGCGCGCCCCACCACGCGCCCTCTGTGATGTGATTGGTGGAGGCCAACTCGCTGGCCCATGAGAGATTGAATTCGCGCTCGGCGAGGCGTCGCGACCTCAATTCGGTGAACTTCGCCGTATTGAGCGTGGCGTCGTTGACCGCCACCAGCCGGCCGCGGATCATCGGGTAGAGCGTGACCTCGGTCCGGCTCAGCGCCTTCAATGCCGCACGCACGCCCTCCACCTGGTCCGGCAGGATGTTCATCACGAATTGATTCGGCGCATCCGGCGGCAGGCTTGCCCGCCAATTGCGCATGAGATCGCCACGTACGACGGTCAGCAACAGCAACGCCATGAAACCCAGCGCCAGCGCGCCGATCTGCAGGCTCGATGCGAGGGGTCGGCGCCTCAAGTTTGCGAGCCCGAAGCGCCACGTGACGCCACGCTGCGGAAGCCACTTCAGTAATGCGATCAGAAGCCACGCCGAGAGCGCCGCCGCAATTAGCAATCCGCCAATGCCACCGACCATGATGCCGGCCGCTTTGACATCCTGCGCCTGCCATCCGATCAACGCCGCAATCACCCCGGCGCCCAAGGCATAGGCGAGCCACCCACCTGCCCGCGGATGCGGCAAGTCGCGGCGCAACACCCGAAGCGGCGGCGCGCCAGCCAGTGCAACCAGCGGCGGCAGCGCAAACCCGAAGAGCAGCAATACGCCGGTCGCAAAGGCCGTCATGCCGGGCAGCCACGTCGGCGGGGCTAATTCGGCGGGCGACATGGTCGACGACACGCTCGCGAGCAGCGTCACCAGCAGTTGCTGTCCGGCGAGCGCCAGCACAATGCCAACTGCACTGGAAATGACCCCCAACGTCGCGAACTGCAGCACGAAAAGGCCCAGCACCCGGCGCTCGGACGCCCCCAGGCAGCGCAACATCGCGGCGGTATCGAGATGACGGCGCAGGTATCGCGATGCGGCAAGTGCCACCGCGACCGCGGCGAGGACGACCGCAACGAGCGCGGCAAGACCCAGGAATTGTTCTGCGCGGTCCAGCGTCTGGCGCACCTCGGGTCGCAAGTCGCGCACGTTTTCGAGACGTTGTCCCGCTTTCATCTCTCCTTGCATCCATCGCAGGTACGGATCCAGCGCTGTGCCATGCGATCCCTCGGCCACGTAGAGGCGATAGGTGGCGCGATTGCCGGGTTGCAGCAGGTGGGTCGCCGGAACATCGGCGAGATTGATGATGAGACGCGGTGCAATGGCGAGCAAGCCACTGGCGACCTCGGGTTCCTGCTGGACGATGGCAGTGACACGCAGCGTCGCGTCACCCACCACGATGCGATCGTTCGTCGCCACTCCGAGACGTTGCGCCAGACGAGCATCCGGCCACGCTTCACCGGAGGCAGGAATGGCGCGTGCGGGCATTCCCTCCGGGCGCCCGGGCACAACCAAGGTAATGGCGCCCCGCAGCGGATATTCTCCACTCACCGCCTTGACATCGCCCAGGACCGCCAGTGCAGGCGTATCAGACGACGGTGCGCTGCTCGCACTCGCCGCCCGCTGCACCATGCTGTTGAACTTGAGCCCGGCGCTCACTCGCAGTCCGCGTGCCGCAGCCGCTTCGCCAAAGGCCGATGGCAACGGGCGATCGCCGGAAATGAGCACGTCCGCGCCCAGCAGCAGATTCGCCTGCCGCGTGAGCGCACCCTTGACGCGATCGGCAAAGAACCCAACCGTTCCCACACTCGCCACCGCGAGCAGCAACGCCGCCATCAGCACCCGCAACTCACCCGCGCGCCAATCGCGGGAGAGCATGCGGAAGGCGAGGCGTGCGGTGTTCATGCGGGTCGATTGCGTTAAAGGCAAGTGGATATCCTGCCTACGCTTCCACGCGGTGATCGCCGACGACCCGCCCGTCGGCAAGCGAGAGTCGACGCGAGCACCGCTCCGCCAGCGCCGCATCGTGCGTGACCAGAACGAGCGTCGTACCGTGCTCACGGTTCAGCCGGAACATCAACTCCGCGACTTCGGCACCCGTGGCGCCGTCCAGATTGCCCGTCGGCTCGTCGGCCATCAGCAGGCTGGGCGCGCCGGCGAACGCCCTCGCGATGGCGACGCGCTGCTGCTCGCCGCCCGAAAGTTGTTTGGGATAGTGAGTTGTGCGTCGGCCAAGTCCGACGCGCACCAGCCATTCCCTGGCGCTCGCCGCGGCGTTGGCCGCGCCGGAAAGCTCCAGCGGCAACATCACGTTTTCGAGCGCGGTCAGCGCCGGCAAAAGCTGGAACGACTGGAATACAAAGCCAAGCAGACGCTGCCTCAAAGCGGCCCGCGCATCCTCGTCAAGGCCCGAGAGCGCCTGCCCGGCGAGACGCACCTCCCCGGCAGTCGGGCGATCGAGACCGGCCAACAATCCGAGCAGGGTGGTCTTGCCCGACCCAGACGCCCCGACAATGGCGATGCTGCCGCCCGCCTCGATGTCGAACGACACCGCATCGAGAATCGTCAGCGGCGCGTCCCCGCTCACTACGGTCTTGGTCAGCGCTTCGGCGCTAAGGATGGGATCGGGCATCGGCAAAGGACAACAGCCCGCGAGGAGCCGAAATGGCCGGCGGCAAATAGCTACTGATACCTACTGATGACGCGAACGGGTACGGGGGACAAGCGTCATGGTCCGGGCGGGTTACTGGCCGCACCAACGATGACGGAAAGCCGCGGCAAATTTCCCGCCATTCCCGCGCTGGCGGGAATCCAGCGTCTTCGATGCACGACGCTGGGTCGCCGCCTCCGCGGGGACGACAATACTGAGTTGCGACGTCACGAATCTCGACATGGGGTCGCGCACGACATTGCGCAAGGCGGCACTCCCGATATACCGATTAAAGGAACGTTGCCGCGCCGTTGCGGTCATTGCGCCGGGGCGATTCTACCCCTGCCGCGTCCGAAGGCGGCTCTAGCCTCTACAATCTCTCCTCGATGTGATCAATCGCCATGCGGCTTATCCACCCACACGTTCGACGCTTCGCCCTCGTCGCAGCCATTCTGCTGTGGTCGCCCTTGGCAAGCACGGCAGCAACACCGGCTCCGGTGCTCCTGGTGGTCGGGGATTCGATCTCCGCCGGGTATGGCCTCTCCCCCGACACAGGCTGGGCGCATCTGCTGGCCTCGCGCCTGAGCCGCGAAAGTCTGCCGTACCGGGTGGTAAACGCGAGCATCAGCGGCGATACGACCGCCGGTGGGCGCGCCCGCTTGCCGGCGTTGCTCACGCAGCATCACCCGGCGATCGTGGTAGTCGAGCTCGGCGGCAACGATGGCCTGCGCGGCGGCGATCTTGGTGCCATGCGCGACAATCTGGAGGCGATGGTGTCGGCGTCCCTCCGAACCGGAGCGCGCGTGCTTCTGGTGGGCATGCGGCTGCCCCCCAACTACGGAGCGGCCTACACCCGGCAGTTCGAGACGAGCTACCGCGATGTGGCGCGATCGACCAAGGTACCGCTGGTGCCGTTCCTGTTCGAAGGTTTTGCCGAAACCAACGACTGGTTCCAGCCCGATCGCATCCATCCCACCGCTGGGGCGCAGCCGCGCCTGCTCGACAACATCTGGCGTGAGCTTAAGCCGATGCTGGACCATCGATGAGCATCGTGGCGCCGCGCGTTGTTACCGTCGGCGACATTGCTGCGTACACCGAGCGCATCGATGTGCGCAGCCCCGCCGAATACGCCGAAGATCATCTGCCGGGTGCTGCCAGCCATCCGGTGCTGTCCGATGACGAGCGCGCTCTGGTCGGAACGCTGCATGCGCTTGATTCTGCGTTTGCGGCCAAGCGCGCCGGTGCAGCAATCGTCGCGCGCAACATCGCTTTGATGCTCGAAACAGCCTTTGCGGGCAAGCCTCGCGATTGGGCGCCGCTGGTCTATTGCTGGCGTGGCGGCAAACGCAGTGGCGCGCTGGCGCACATCATGAACGAGATCGGATGGCGCGCGGTGCAGCTCGAAGGCGGTTACCGCGCCTATCGGCGGCACGTGCGCGCGCAGCTCGAAACGGTGCCGACGATGTTTACGCTGCGCGTCGTATGCGGCCTGACGGGCTCGGGCAAAAGCCGTCTTCTCAACGCCCTTGCGGCCGAAGGCGCGCAGGTGATCGATCTCGAGCAACTCGCGGCGCATCGCGGATCACTTCTTGGCGATTTGCCCGACACCCCGCAACCGTCGCAGAAGCGGTTCGAAACCGAGCTCTTGTCGATCCTCGCGAGCCTCGATGCGAGGAAACCGGCGTTCATCGAATCGGAGAGCAAGCGCATTGGCACCCTGCAGGTCCCTGACGCCTTGCTGCAGGTCATGCACCACGCCGCCTGTGTCCGGGTCGAGCTTCCCACGCCACTGCGCATTGCGCTCCTGCGTGAGGAGTACGCGCACTTCCTCGACAATATCGAACATCTGGCACAACGACTGCGGCCGCTCTCGGTACTGCACGGGAGCAAGACCGTCGAGCGCTGGATTGCTGCTGCCCGCGCCGGTGAGTGGGACGCGTTCGTGGGCGAGCTCCTGATCGCGCATTACGACCCGACGTATACGCGGTCGATGGACCGCAATTTTGCGCGCCATGCGGAAGCTCATGTGGTTACTCCCAGGGGGATCGCGCCCGACGATTATCGCAAAATCGCACGCGCGCTGATCGATGGTGTCCCGGTTTCATCGCCAACCGGCGCGGCCTTGGATATCGCATGACTGATTACGTTTTTCGACTGGTCAATGTCTTTGCCCAAACACCACTTTCCGGCAATCCGCTGTGCGTGTTCGAGGATGCCCGTGGGCTGGACGGACCTTTGATGCAAGCCGTTGCCCTGCAGTTCAACTTGTCGGAAACGACCTTCGTATTGCCATCGCAGCGCGCGAGCGCTTCGGTGCGCATCTTTACGCCGACGTTCGAGATGCCCTTCGCCGGCCACCCCACACTGGGCACCGCGCATGTGGTTCGCACGTTGCGTGCGACAGGCGATGCGCTGAAGCTCGAGATGCCGGCCGGCATTATTCCGGTGCAGGCCAACGGCGGTCTCTGGACGCTGCAGGCGAACGCGCCAGTGCACCGCCAGCCCACCGCATCGCCCGCTGACCTCGCAGCCATGCTGGGTCTCGCGCCGGCCGACCTTGCTGACGCGCCCGCGTTATGGGTGAATACCGGATCGGATCAACTCGTGATTCCGCTCGCCAGTCGAGACGCCGTGCAGCGTGCCCTGCCCCGCGCGGAATTGCTGCTCGCCCACGGCAGCAACGGCCAGCGGGCGATGGCGTACGTGTGGGCGTACGAACCGGACGATGTCAACGCTGTGGACGGAGGACGCGCCGTGGTGGCGCGCTTCTTCTTTCCCAAGCACGCTTCGGTGATCGAGGACCCGGGTACCGGATCGGCCTGCGCCAACCTGGGAGGCTGGCTGCTGGCGACCGGTGCTCCACTGCCGCAACAGCTGACAATCGCCCAGGGCGCCGCGGTCGGCCGCCCTTCCCGGCTATTCCTCGAAGTCACGGCCGATGCCCGCATTCTTGTTTCCGGGCGCGTCATCGAGATCGCGCGCGGGGTCCTCTCGCTGTAGTCCCCGGCGTCCTGCCGGAACTGGAGTTACGCCTTGTTACAGCATTTCCTGCGCTAAGAGGTCAACATGGCGTGGGGTTGCGGCGTTCTTCCGGGCATGATGCAAATTTACGACACTACGCCATCATTCGCGCGGCAGCGTGACATGACGCCGTCAATCCTGCGATGGCGTGACCACACCCGTCATTCCCGCGAACGCGGAAATCCCATTTTCTCGACGCAAGGTGGGTCCAAATCGAAGTCAAAATGGCCCCCCGCTTCCGCGGGGGTGACGGTTTTCAATGACCCGCGTCATACTCGCGATGGCGTGGACCACACTCGTCATTCTCGCGATGGCGTGGACCACACCCGTCATTCTCGCAAACGCGGGAATCCATTTTATCGGCGCAAGGTGCGTCCAAATCGAAGTCAAAATGGTCCCCGCGTCCGCGGGGGTGACGGTTTTCAATGAGCTGCGTCATTCCTTGCGATGGCGTGGACCACACGCGTCATTGCCGCGATGGCGTGGACCACACCCGTCATTCCCGCGATGGCATGGACCACAGCCGTCATTCTCGCGAACGCGGGAATCCATTTTATCGGCGCAAGATGGGTCCAAATCGAAGTCAAAATGGCCCCCCGCTTCCGCGGGGGTGACGGTTTTTACCCGGGAGACGATCAATGACAACGGTAATCGCGTCATGCCTGTAAACGCGCCCTCGCGGAAGATGGCTGATGGCGTGTTGCGGCAGGTCGCCGCGTCCATGTTCATGGTCGTCTTTGTCGTGATGGCGGTGCCTGCGCTGGCGAGCCCGGAGACACCGCTCGATTATGCCGACGCACGCCATCTCCTTGCGCGCACGGGCTTCGGTCCCACCGATGCCGAGGTCAGGGCCTTTACCGGATTGACGCGCCGCGCGGCCGTGGAGCGCCTGTTGAGCGATGCGCCCGCCACCGCCACGACACCGGTTCCAACGGCGCTCACGGCGTCGACGTCGATCCGCCCGCCGCGCGGCCCCGACGCGAGCGTCGAAGAGCGCAAGGCCTTCGTCCAGGAACAGGTGCAGGAGGGACTAGAGCTGCGCGCCTGGTGGCTGCAGGAGATGCTCACCACGCCATCCCCGCTGACCGAGCGCATGACGCTCTTCTGGCACAACCACTTTGTGTCCGCGCAACCGAAGGTGCGCGTCACCCGCCTCATGCTGCAGCAGAACCAGACGCTACGCGCCAACGCGCTCGGCAGGTTCGATACGCTGCTGCACGCCATTGCAAAGGATCCGGCGATGATCGTCTATCTCGATGGCGTGCAAAACCGCCGCGGCGCGCCGAACGAGAATTTCGCACGCGAAGTGATGGAGCTCTTTACCCTCGGCGAGGGGAAATATCGCGAAGAGGACATCAAGGAAGCCGCGCGCGCCTTCACCGGCTGGACGATCGATCGCGACAGCGGGACGTTCGTGGTGCGGCGCGCGCTGCACGACGATGGTCCCAAGACCGTGTTCGGCCAGACCGGTCGCTTCGACGGCGATGCCATCCTGGATCTTCTGCTGGCGCGACCCGAGACTTCCGAATGGGTCGTGACCAAGCTGTGGCGCGAGTTCGTTTCACCGGACCCGCAAATGACCGAAATGAAGCGGATTGCGCTGCGTTTTCGGCAATCGGACTATGAAATCAAGGTGGCGTTGGGCGCATTGCTGCAGTCCGACGCCTTCTATGCGCCGGAGAATCGCGGAGTGCTGGTCAAATCGCCGGCGGAGCTCGTAGTCGGCACCTTGCGGCAACTCGATCTCAACCCGGCACAAACCCTGCCGTTCGCGCTGGCCGCGGCCCAAATGGGACAAAACCTGTTTTCGCCACCCAACGTCAAGGGTTGGCCCGGCGGCGAAACGTGGATCAACACCACGACCCTGCTCGCCCGAAAGCAATTCCTGGAGCGGTTGACGCGCGGCAGTGACGCCAATGCGGTAGGAATGACGACCCCGGCGCCAGGCCCCGTGACAACTACGATGGAAGGTGCGGCCAAAGTACCGCGCCAGGTGCTCGCACCGAACGGCGAGATGGATCATGAAAAGGTGCGCGCCCAGCGCTTCGCCCGGGAGATGGACCGCGGCCTTCGCAGCGTGCAATTCGACGGCGCGCGCTGGATGGTCCGGTTGCCCGGCGCCGCAACACCGGAGCGTAACGCCGCAGCGGAGCGTTTGCTCCTCGCCACTGAGCCACAACAGCCACTCGATCCCCAGGCCGACGCCGCGACCTTCGTGCGCGCGTTGTTGCTCGACGCCGCCTATCAACTCAAGTAAACGCGAGACCTCTGCCATGGATCGTCGCCGCTTTCTGAAAACCGCCTCCGGTTGGGCCGGTGCCGCGGCGTGCTCTGTGGTCTTCGAGGGCGGTGCGAGCCTCGCGTGGGCCGCGCCGTTTACCGGCCATTACCGCAACCTGCTGGTGCTGATCGAGTTGAAGGGTGGCAACGACGGCCTCAATACGCTGGTGCCTTACGCGGATCCGGCGTACTACGCGTTGCGGCCGAAGCTCGCGCTACCCAAAGATCAGGTGCTGCCGCTCGACGAGCGCGCTGCGCTGCATCCCGCGCTGGCACCGCTGCTACCGCTGTGGAAAGACGGGCAAATGGCGGTGTTGCAAGGCGTGGGATACCCGGAGCCCAACCTGTCGCATTTCCGGTCGATCGAGATCTGGGATACGGCCTCCGACAGCGCGACCTTCCTGCAGGATGGCTGGCTCACGCGCGCGTTTGCCGGAACACCCACGCCCCGCACGTTTGCCGCCGATGGCGTCATCATCGGTACCAACGACCTGGGGCCCCTGTCCGGTGGCGGCACCCGTGCCGTGGCCTTGACCAACACCGATCAATTCCTGCGCCAGGCGAAGCTCGCGGTGCCCGAAGGCAAGGCGCGCAACAAGGCATTCGCGCACATTCTCAAGGTCGAAGCCGACGTGGTGCAGGCAGCCTCTCATCTCGATGGACATCGCGTTTTCAACACCGTATTTCCGCAGACCGGCTTCGGCAATGCCATTCGCACTGCGTGCCAGGTGATCGCCAATCCGGCCAGCGTGGCGGTAGTGCGGGTCACGCTATCCGGATTCGATACCCACAGCGGACAGCCCGCAACTCAAGCGCGGCTCTTGAGCGACCTGGCGCAAGGTATCGATGCGCTGCGGTCGGCGATGATCGAGCTTGACCGCTGGAGCGATACGCTGGTGCTGACCTACGCCGAATTTGGCCGCCGGCCACGGGAGAATCTGTCGCAGGGCACCGATCACGGCACCGCCAGCGTTCATTTCGCGTGGGGTGGCAACGTGCAAGGCGGACTGTACGGCGCCGCACCGGCGCTCGATCGGCTCGACGGCGCCGGCAACATCGCCTACGCGCTGGATTTTCGCAGCGTTTACGCCACTGTGCTCGGGCAATGGTGGGACGTCCCGGCCGAAGATGCGCTCGGTGGAAGATTCAAACCCGTGCCGTTCCTGCGTGCGTGACGCATGTGGACGCACTGCGAAAGTGGCGGCGCTTCACCGTCATCCCTGCGAAGCCGACTAACGCAGCCACACAGCAGGTGTCACGGTTGCGGTAAACCGTCACCCTCGCGAAAGCGGGGGCCCAATTTGATTTTGAGCCGGCCTAATCGAGTTGTAAAAATGGATTCCCGCGTGCGCGGGAATGACGGGGTGGTGGTGTTTCACGGTACCTGGATTCCGACGTGCGCGGGAATGACGGAGTGGTGGTGTTTCACGGTACCTGGGTTCCGGCGTGCGCGGGAATGACGGAGTGGTGGTGTTTCACGGTACCTGGATTCCGGCGTGCGCGGGAATGACGGAGTGGTGGTGTTTCACGGTACCTGGGTTCCGGCGTGCGCGGCGCGGACGTGCCATGACCGAGTGCGGTGTTCACGGTGTCTGGATTTCCGCGTGCGTGGGGACACCTTAAGTTGAACGATAACTGCGGACTCACCCCACCGCGTTGGCGTCCCACGCCTTCAGGAATTCATGCCAATGCACCGCCCCGCTGGCGGCTATCTTTTCGCGCGCCAGCGAGACTTCCTTCGCGTATTCGCCCGCCGAATGCACGCCACGCAATAGCTGGAAACGAAGGTAGAGCAAATAGGTATTCATGACATCGGTCTCGCAATAGCGGCGCACCGATTCGAGCTCACCCGCGCGCACGGCCGCGAACACCGCACTTCCGTCCATCCCGAGCTTGCCTGGAAAGCCGCACAGGCGCGCCATCACATCCAGGCCGGCGGTGGCGCGCGGCTGAAACGCCGACAGCACATCCATGAGATCCAGATGACGGGTGTGATACCGGTTCAGGTAATTGTTATAGCGAAACTCGCGATCCTCGTCGCCCCAATCCCAATAGCGTGCGGCGGAGATGCCGTGGATCAGCGCCCGATAATGCAGCACCGGCAGATCGAACCCACCGCCATTCCACGAGACAAGCTGCGGCGTATATCGCTCGAGCCCGTCGAAAAAGCGGCGGATGAGCTCGGGCTCCTGATCGGTGAGCTCGCCGAGCGACCACACCCGAAACGACGAACCCTCGCGCAGCGCGCAGGAGATCGCCACGACCTGCTGATACTGAAGCTGCAGAAAATCGCTCCCCGTCTGCGCCCGGCGTTGCTGCGCCATCCAATCGAGCAACCCATCGTCGTCGACGGCTGCGCTCACGCTATGCGCCCGCCGCAACCCGGCGACATCGGGGACGGTCTCGATATCGAACACCAGGATGGGGGTCATCGGGTGGTTGACCGCGCCGATGCGTGGCCGTTGCGCATCACGCCGGAAATACGCCCGTCGAAAGGTACCGGTCACCGCGGTCGCACACGACGAACACCATGACGGCATTCTCGACCTCGCGTGCGACACGCAGCGCCACCGCGCAGGCGCCGCCGGCCGAGATGCCGCAGAAGATGCCCTCCTCCGCCGCGAGCCTTCGCGTCGTGTCTTCGGCTTCCGCCTGACCAACCTCTTCGATGCGGTCGATGCGCGAAGGGTCGAAGATCCTGGGCAAATACGCCTCGGGCCATTTGCGGATGCCGGGAATTTGCGCCCCCTCTGCCGGCTGTGCGCCGACGATCGTGATGCGCGTGTTCTGTTCCTTCAGGTACCGTGATACGCCCATGATCGTCCCGGTCGTCCCCATGGCGGAAACGAAGTGCGTGATTCCGCCCCGCGTATCGCGCCAGATCTCGGGTCCCGTGCCGCGATAGTGCGACAGCGGATTATCGGGGTTGGCGAATTGATCGAGGATGATGCCCTTGCCCGCAACGCGCATCTCTTCGGCAACATCCCGCGCGCGTTCCATGCTACCCGCCTTCGGTGTCAGCACGATATCGGCGCCGTAGGCACGCATCGCCTGGCGGCGCTCGAGCGTCTGGTTGTCGGGCATGACCAGGATGAGCCGGTAGCCGCGCATGGCAGCGACCATCGCCAGCGCGATGCCGGTGTTGCCCGATGTCGCTTCGATCAACGTGTCGCCGGGTCGGATATCGCCACGCCGCTCTGCCTCGACGATCATCGAAAGCGCCGGGCGATCCTTGACCGAGCCAGCGGGATTGTTCCCTTCGAGCTTGCCAAGAATCACGTTCGAGGTCGCTCCCGGCATCCGCTGCAGGCGAACGAGCGGGGTATTGCCTACGGTGGATTCGAGAGTAGAAAACATGCGCAAGATGTCGAAGGACGACCCGCTATTGTAGCGGAGGCAATCCACCGGTCGACATGAACGATCCTGCGGCGCCAAAGCCGATACGCAGCTGGCGCTTCCACGCAATACTATCGCCCTCGTCGTCAAGAACAGGGCAGGAGGCCCGCCTGAAAATGCAAAAGCCGAGCGATCAAGCTCGGCTTTTGCGCACTGTCGTTGACACGGCCCCACGCGGACGTGGTTGTAACCTGACGCGAGCGTAATTACCGCTTCGGCTTCTCGTCCTTGGCGGCATCCTTGGCGGCCTTGGCCTCTTCCTTCGCGCGCTTGGCGTCGTCCTTGGCCTTGGCGGCTTTGGCCGCTTTGTCGGCCTTGGCTTCGGCCGCCTTGGCTGCTTTTTCCGCCTTGGCGTCGGCCTTGCTCGGCTTGTCGGCCTTCATTGCCGTCTCGGCTTTGGCATCGGACTTCATCGCCTTCTCCGTCTTGGCCTCGGTTTTCATCGGCTCGGTCTTGCCGGCGGCTTTGGTCGAAGTGTCAGCCTTGGCCGGCGCAGCGGCTGCCGCCACCGGGGCCGTTGCCTTGGCGGGCGTAGGGCTCATGTCCTTGGCCGGCGCGGTAGCTGCCTTGGCGGGTTCGG
>JANXZT010000444.1 GCA_025355395.1 Betaproteobacteria bacterium | reverse complement strand
CTCGAGCGGGGGTGGCGCGATAATCGGGTCGGCAACGGGCGTGGGTTGCGGCGCATGCGCGGGCTCGCGCAGCGCCTCAAGCGGTTGCACCGGGAGCTCCGTCACTTCGGGCGCGTCCGCCGGCGGCGCCTCGGATTTCCTGCGCTTGAAAAAATCGAACATGGAGGGAATGGATTCGCGCCGCCGCGCGAGGTGCGGCCGGCGTCGACAGTGCGGTAGGAAAGATATAATTTTACGCGCATCACCCGGCCTGCCCGGGGCTCCCCTTCCCGATCGCCTTCTTGCCCCTCTTTCCCGCCAATCGCGTCCGCATCATCGGCGGCTCCTGTCGCGGACGCGTGGTGCGCTTTCCCGCTTCGCCGGGTTTACGGCCGACGCCCGACCGGGTGCGGGAGACGCTTTTCAACTGGCTCGGTCAGGATCTCACCGGCCTCGCGTGCCTCGATCTTTATGCGGGTTCCGGCGCGCTCTCGATCGAGGCGCTTTCGCGTGGCGCCGCGCTTGTGGTCGCAGTGGACAGCAGCCGCGTGTTGACCGACGCACTGCAACGGACTGCCGCCGACTTTCATGTCGAAGGGCTCGAAGTTCATTGCGCCGATGCTCGCGCCTACCTGCGACGCGAGACACGGCACTTCGGGATCATCTTTCTCGATCCACCATTCGCCGACGATCCGTGGGATTGGCTCCTGCCCGCGTGCGAGTCGCGGCTTGCCCCAGGCGGGTTGATCTACGCCGAAGCGGGCCAGCAGCTCGAAGCACCATCAGGGTTGCGCCGGCATCGCGCGGACAGGGCGGGACAGGTGCATTATCATCTGCTCGCCCGCGCCGACTGAGCGCTCCTGCCCCCCGATCAACAGGCAACGCGCCGTTCCTCGATCCATGCTAAAGGTCGTGTATCCCGGCACTTTCGACCCCTTTACCCGCGGTCACGAGGACATCGTGCGCCGGGCGGCGCGGGTGTTCGGAAGCGTGGTGGTCGGGGTGGCCGAAAGCGCGGGCAAACAACCGTTTTTCACCGCCGCCGAACGCGTGGCGATGGCCCAGGAAGTCCTGCACGACCTTCTGAACGTCGAGGTCATGTCGTTCTCTTCGCTGCTGATGGATTTCGTGCACGCGCAGGACGCGCAGATCATCCTGCGGGGGCTCCGCGCGATCTCGGACTTCGAGTACGAGTTCCAGATGGCCGGAATGAACCGGCACCTGCACCCCGAGGTCGAAACGTTGTTTCTTACGCCGGGCGAGCAGTACATGTTCGTATCGGCAACGATCGTGCGCGAGATCGCCTGCTTTGGCGGCGATGTATCGCAATTCGTGCATCCGGTCGTGATGAAGTGCCTGCGTGAGAAGCTCCTCGCGATGGCGCGGACATCGTGATGCGGTGTGCCCGGCAGATCGGCCATTGCCCGGCCGCCCGGGTTCGATGATGGGAGAAAGGGCGCGATGGCGCTGATGATTACCGACGAGTGCATCAACTGCGACGTGTGCGAGCCGGAGTGCCCGAACGACGCCATCTCGCCGGGGAGCGAGATCTATGTGATCGATCCCGCCAGGTGCACGCAGTGCGTCGGGCATTTCGACACGCCGCAGTGCGTCGAGGTCTGCCCGGTGGATTGCATTCCCGTGAACCCGGACTGCATCGAGAGCGTGGACGCCTTGCAGCGCAAGTACGAAGGGCTGATGGCGGCCAGGCCGGTGACGCCCATCGCCGTCGAAAAAACCTAGCCCGCGTGCGCCGCCGGCTGTTTGCCGCGGCTAAAAGTTGGCGGCGAGGGGCATGGCGTCCGTCGCGTCGACCAGGGCATCGATTGCCGCCAGCTCGCGCGCCAGCGCCGCCACCTGCGCGGTCAGCGCCGCATCGGCCTCCTGCAGTTCGGTGACGCGTTCCTCGAGCTCGCCGCTCGCCACATGAATGCGCCTGATGCTGTCCAGCCGGCGCTTCAACTGGAGGTGGTGTTCCTTGACCTGCATCTCCAGCGGCGCCATCACCGCCTTGAGCCAGGTTTCGAGATCGCGGTTGGCGACGTGATAAACGTGCCGCACGCGCGAGGCGATCGTCTCGAAAAAGCGCTTCATCAGTGAATACTTGGCGAGGCTCACCATGTTCCACAGGGTGTTGAAGTGGGTGTTGTAGGCACGCTCCAGCCGGTCGACCTCCTTCTGGTAGCGCAGCATCGAAAATGCGGCCGGCGCACAGGGCTCGAGCGCGTATTCCTGCGCGAAGCGCGCGTACATCGCCTGCATGAGCTCGTGCAATTCGGCCGATCGCGTGGCCGCTTGGTCGAAGTCGGTCCGGATGGATCCGAAAAAATCGCTCATCGCGGCGCGAACCCCCTTGGTAAAAGGGCTCGCCTCGATCTGCAGACGCGTCTGCGTTGCATTCTTGCGCAGGGCTTCCATGCCGATCTGATCGAACAGTGCGTTGGTCTGCTCCGTCAGCACATTGCGCAACGCCGAGAAGCGCTGCAGGCCGCGCTCGAATACGTCCTTCTGCTCCCGCACCCGCTCCATCATGTGGCCGATCACATCCTGATTCTTGCCACGCAACGCACGAAGCTCCGCAAGTTGCTCGCCGATGCCGGCCTGGCGCGCATCAAGAGTGGCACGCACCACGGTGGCAAGCGCGCGGACTTCCGACTGCGTTGCCGCCCCGACGATGCTGCGCTTGGCCGGGATGAGCTTGCTCGAAAGCGCTTCCTCGAGGAGCGGCAGGCAGCTCCTGGCAAGGAGTGCATCATCGCCATTGACCTTCGCCACCAACGCTTTTTGTGCCGACACCCCGAACACCTGCGACCGCGACACGCCGAGCATCTGCGCCGTGGTTTGCAGCTGCTTCGCGATCTCGGCGTCGATCGCGCTCGGCGCCTTGAGCTCGTCCCACAGCCCGTCGATCTTGTTGAGGATCACGATGCGTCCGGCTTTCTGGACAGGGTCGTCGCCGGCAAGGTGCTGGTTCCAGACTTCGAGGTCGGTCTTGGTCACGCCCGCATCGGCAGCGAGGATGAAAAGCACCGCGTGGGCGTTGGGCAGCAGTGAGAGGGTCAGCTCCGGCTCGGTGCCGATGGCGTTGAGCCCCGGGGTGTCGAGGATGACAAGGCCCTGCTGCAGCAGTGGGTGCGGAAAATTGATGATGGCATGCCGCCACGCCGGGATGTCCACCGCGCCCGGCCCGCTACTCGACAATGCCGACAGGGGATCTTCCTCCTCGTCATGCAAGCCAAACTTGCGCGCCAGCGCGACCGGCACCCGCTTCATCTCCGACACGCGCGACAGGGCTTCCGTCATGCGTTCGGCGGCGGAGAGATCGAGGGGAATGGTGACCCACTCGTCCTGATACGTCTTGAACTCCGCGACGGAGGCATCCTTCAACCGTGTTTCGATGGGCAGGAGCCGGATCGAAGGCGGCTGCGTCGAGTCGTAGAGGAGCTCCGTCGGGCACATGGTCGTGCGTCCGGCGGACGACGGCAGCAGGCGATGCCCAAAATCGGCAAAGAAAATCGCGTTGATGAGCTCGGATTTTCCGCGCGAAAACTCAGCGACGAAGGCAACCACGAGCTGATCCTGGTGCAGCCGCTCGAGCAGGTGTTGCACCTTGAGATCGACCTGCGAGTTGGCGAGATCCTGCTGCCCCAGCCATTCATGAAGCGTGGAGATGCGCGCCGAAAGCCGGCGGCGCCAGTCGCTGTAGGCTTCAAATCGGACGGCGAGCTCGCGGGACTGGGCCATCGACTTTCTCACTTGAGGGGAGCGGACTGCCTCGCGAGGCAATCCGTTGCGTACTTCCTGATAACGGCATTTCGGCGCGCTACGTGAGTGCGTTGCGCGACTCGACAGGCTCCTAGCGCTGGCACGTTGGACAATAACTGGTCGCCCGGCCGCCTAAGCGCACCGTCTTGATGCGGGCGCCGCAAATCCGGCACGGCTCACCCTCGCGCCCATAAACGAAATATTCGAGCTGAAAATAGCCCGGCTCTCCGGCGCTGTCGACGTAATCGCGCAGCGTCGAGCCGCCTTTCGCGATCGCATCGGTCAAGGTCGCGCGCACCTCCATTACAAGACGTGCGAGTCGCGGACGCGACAGCCGCCTGGCGGCGATCGTCGGCCGGATTCCTGCGCGAAAGAGGGCCTCGTTGGCGTAGATATTCCCAACCCCGACCACAAGGTGATTGTCCATGAGGGCGAGCTTGATCGCGGCTGATCGGCTGCGGGTCTTGCGCCAGAAATGGTCGGCATCGAACGCCGCGTCGAAGGGCTCGGGGCCCAGCGCCGCGAGCAACGGATGCCCTTCTGCCGCTCCGGTCACCCACAGGATTGCACCGAAGCGGCGCGGGTCGTGGTAGCGCAGGGTGACGCCGGAGTCGAGCTCGAGATCGACATGATCGTGTGCAACCCGCGGCGGCAGATCGCGAAAGGCGCGAAGGCTGCCGGTCATGCCGAGATGGATGAGGAGCGTGTCCTCGCCCAGGCGGAACAGAAGATATTTGCTGCGCCGATCGACGCGATCGATCCGACGGCCGGCAATGCGCGCCGGCAAGTCGGCGGGAACCGGCCAACGCAGCCGGGAGTCGTACACCCGCATGACACGAACGCGCGCCCCGGTGGCGTGGGGCGTGATACCGCGGCGTGTGGTCTCGACTTCCGGTAGCTCGGGCATGCTCCTGATGCTCGATTCGACCGCGTCGCACGAGCGTGCAATCGACGCGGTTTGTTGCATCGCCAAATTGGTCAAATATAACTTAAGATGCACTTTCGCCGCGGGATCGCCCCGCCGGCTCCTCCTTTCCATTCGCCGAATGCCTTTCTATTCCCACATGCGAGCCCCGCTTTTTTTATCCCAAGCCCCTTCCCGCCGGGCGCACACTGCACGCCGCTTGCGCGTGGCGCTAGTAATCGCCGCGCTCGCCGGCGCATGGACCATCGAGGCGTGCGCGCAGTCGACCGACAGCCCGGCATCAAGTCTGGCGGACGCGCGGAAGCAACAAAACGATCTCTCGCCGGAGCTGATGTACCGTTTGCTGGTCGCCGACATCGCCTTGCAACGCGGGCAGCCGGCGCTGGCGGCGCGGGCCTATCTCGAGGCAGCGCGCGAAGGCAGGAATGCGTTCCTTGCCCGCCGCGCAACCGAGATCGGGCTCGCCACGCGCCAACGCGCGATCGCGCTCCAATCCGCACGGCTCTGGAGCGAGCTCGACCCAGACGCGGAGCGGCCAAAGCAGGTGGCGGCGGCACTCGCGGCCGCGGCTACTGACGGTGCGGCGGAAGCGTCCGTCGCTCCGGCCGGGCTCGAATCGCAATTGCAAAGGCTTCTCGCCGACGCGGCGCTCAAAGGCCCCGCTTTGGGGGAAGCGTTCCTGCAGTTGAATCGGCTGCTCGCGCAGGAACTCGACCTGCCGGCAACGCTCAAGGCGGTCCAGACCCTTGCAGCGCCCTACGACAGCGTCCCGGAAGCGCATTTCGCGATCGCGCTCGCCGCACACAACACCGGTGCCGCAGACATGGGAACCACCGCCGGCGCCATCAAGGAAGTCGACCGTGCCCTGGCGCTCAACCCGGGATGGGATCGGGCGGTATTGCTCAAGGCCGACATTCTGAACCGGCAATCACCGGAAGACGCCGTGGCGTGGCTGGAACGGTATTTGAAGATCGAGCCCAACTCGCGTCCGATCGCCAGCGCTTTGGCGCAGTTTTATGTGCAACAGAAGCGTTTCGCCGAGGCACGCGCGCTTTTCGACGGACTGGTTGCCGCGGATCCTCCCAACCGGGAGCTGCAACTCGGGCGCGCGGCGCTTTCGATGCAGATGAAGGACTGGAGCACGGCCGAGACGCAGTTGCAGGCTCTGAAGGCGCTGGCGCAGGACGAGGATGGGACGGTTGCGTTTTATCTCGCCGAGGTGGCCGAGGATTCGGGGCGGCTGCCACTCGCCGTGGAGCGCTTCAAGGCCGTTCCTGAAGGCGAGCGCGCCTGGCTTGCGCAACTGCGGGTGGCGACGGTGCTGGGCAAGATGAAGCGCTTGAGCGAGGCGCAGCGATACTTGGCAGATCTCCCCGCGGTCACCATCGAGCAGCGTGTGCAGGTCCGACAAACCGAAGCCCAGCTCCTGCGTGATGCGGGAGACAACGCCGGGGCCTACGGACTTCTGGAAAAGGCGCTGGTCGAGCACCCGGATCAGTCGGATCTGCTCTATGACGCGGCGATGGTGGCCGAGAAGCTCGATCGCGTCGATGTCGCCGAAGCGCGCTTGCGGCGCGTCGTCGATTTGAAGCCCGACAACGCCCAGGCGCTCAATGCGCTCGGGTACACGCTGGTCGACCGCACCGACCGTCATACCGAGGGCATGCAATACATCGAGCGGGCGTTGAAGCTGTCCCCCGATGACGCGTTCATCCTGGACAGCATGGGATGGGCGCATTACCGAATGGGCCGGCTCGAAGAAGCCGAGCGTTTCTTAAGGCGCGCGATTGCCGGGCGCCCCGACGCCGAGATTGCAGCCCATCTCGGCGAGGTGCTGTGGGTGAAGGGCGAGCGCGATCACGCACAGGAAATCTGGCAATCGCAATTAAAAAGCGCGCCCGACAACGCAGTGCTGCTCGAAACCGTCCGCCGTCTCGCGCACTGACGCCGCACATTTTAGACGGTCATCTGCGGGCGCCGATTTTCCCGCGCTCGCGTCCTGTCATGCGTCGCTGGCTCCGTGTTCACTGCTGCGCCGTCGCGGCGATATTGCTCGCGGGTTGCGCGAGCATTTTGCCATCCTCGACGTGGACGACGATGGCGCCGGTGCCGCCGGCATCGTTCACCGCGGACGGCAGGCTCTCGGCACGCCACGGAACTGACGCGGTCAGTGTCGGCTTTGCATGGAAGCATGCGCCGTCACATGACGACATTACGCTTTCGACCCCGCTTGGCCAGGTCGTGGCCGAGCTCTCCGGGGATGCTTCGGCGGGTTATGCGCGCGTGCTGCTTGGGGATGGCAGGACGCTGGAAGCGGATGGCTTCAGCGCGCTCACCCAGCACTCCCTCGGCTTTCCGCTGCCGGTGACCGGATTGGCCGCGTGGATCCGCGGCGGTCCGCACGAAGGGTCGCCTCATCAGGTCGACATCGACGCCTCGGGCCGCACAGCTACGCTGCGCCAGGACGGTTGGGAGATCATTTACGACTACGCGGATGCGCTTGCGCGACACCCCGAACGCTTGCGGCTGATCTATCCGGAGGTCGAAGTGCGGGTGGTCATCGATCGCCTGGAGTGATGTCAACAGCGCATCCTGGGGCCGAACCGGCGCGCGAAGGCTTGCGCCCGATGTCATCACTACGAAATTGCGGCCTGTGCGCGCCTCGCCTTGAAGTTGCTGCACCGGCCAAGCTCAATCTCTTTTTACATGTAACGGGCCGGCGCCCTGACGGGTATCACTTGCTGGAATCGCTGCTGGTGCCCATCGACCTGTGCGATTCCATCGTGCTCAACGACCGTGCTGACCGCGTCATCTCGCGCTCCTCGCCCACCCCCGGCGTATGCGAGGATGACGATCTTGCGATGCGCGCGGCGCGCGCGTTGCAGCGCGCGACCGGATGCGCACGCGGTGTCGATATCGCGATCGAAAAACGCATCCCGAGGGGCGCGGGTCTGGGCGGGGGCAGCTCCGACGCGGCAAGCGTTCTACTCGCCCTCAATCGGCTCTGGGCGCTGGCACTCCCCCGCGCGGAGCTCGCACGCATCGGCATGACACTCGGAGCCGATGTTCCCTTCTTCGTCGGCGGCGGGCCGGCCATCGCGCGCGGAATCGGCGAGGCACTGACGCCCACCAGCATTCCGCGTTACTGGTTTGCGCTGGTCGTGCCCGCTGTTCATGTCGCGACCGCCGGCGTTTTTGCCACGCCTGAATTGACACGCGACACGCCCTCGGCGAAAATGAGCGTCTTTTCCGAGGGTTATGGGCGGAATGATTTGCAGCCCGTGGCCGTTGCCCGTTTCCCTGAAATCGCCGGCGCGCTCACAGTGCTCGCGCGGCACTCGAAAGCCGTGCGGATGACGGGTTCCGGAGGCTGCGTTTTCGCCACTTTCCAGTCCCGCGCGGACGCCGAAACAGCGGTTGCGTCGAGCCGCAAGGCATTGCCGGGAGCGCGCGTCGTTATGACAAGCACCTTGGCGAATCACCCGCTCGCGGCATTCGCATAACCCTCGGAGATATCTTTGCACCAACCTCGCGAAGCCGGCGCACCGTTTTCCGATGGGGAGTCGCCAAGTGGTAAGGCACCGGATTTTGATTCCGGCATTCGTAGGTTCGATCCCTACCTCCCCAGCCATTGCCGGTCTGCAGGACCCAACATCGACCGCGCCGTTCGACGCAACGCGGCTCTCCGGGTGGTCCGGTTCGAATGCTGATGCGCCGCGATGCTTGCTCCCGGTACCCTCGGCAGTCCTGCAGCGCGCGGCGTTAAGAAAGTCATGGCCTTCGAGCGAATGCGGGTTTTCACCGGCAATGCCAATCCCAAGTTGGCCGAGGCCGTTTGCCGGCACTTGAACATCAGCCTGGGTCGCTGCATTGTCGGTCGGTTTTCCGACGGCGAGGTGATGGTCGAATTGCTCGAAAATGTTCGCGGCCGCGATGTTTTCGTATTGCAATCCACTTGCGCTCCCACCAACGACAGCCTGATGGAAATCATGGTCATGGTGGATGCACTGAAGCGAGCATCGGCCGGGCGCATCACCGCCGCAATGCCGTACTTCGGCTATGCCCGCCAGGATCGCCGCCCGCGTTCGGCGCGCGTGCCCATCACCGCCAAGGTCGTCGCCGACATGCTGACGACAGTCGGCGTGAACCGGGCCATGGTGATGGACCTGCACGCTGACCAGATCCAGGGCTTTTTCAACATCGCCGTCGACAACATCTATGCGACCCCGATCCTGCTTGCCGATCTGTGGAAGCAGAACTACGATGATCTCCTTGTCGTCTCTCCCGACGTTGGGGGCGTGGTGCGCGCCCGCGCCATCGCCAAGCGCCTGGACTCCGACCTCGCCATCATCGACAAGCGGCGACCGCGCGCGAACGTATCCGAGGTCATGAACATCATCGGAGATGTCGGCGGACGAACGTGCGTGATCATGGACGACATCGTCGATACGGCCAACACGTTGTGCAAGGCCGCGACGGCATTGAAGGAGGCCGGCGCGAAGAAAGTCGTGGCCTATTGCACGCACCCGGTGCTCTCCGGCGGTGCCGTGCCGCGCATTACGTCCTCTGAAATCGACGAGATCGTGGTGACTGACACCATTCCACTCACCGATGAAGCGAAAGCCTGTCCCCGCATCCGGCAGCTCTCGTGTGCGCAACTTCTGGCCGAGACGATGAGCCGGGTCTCCAACGAAGAGTCGGTAAGCTCCCTTTTCACCGAGTAAGTTATACTTCAAGGCTTTTCGTCGCCAACCGCGGACGACCGGCAGCCCCGGCGCAAGGGTGCCAACCCGGAAGGCCGCAGACACAGGAGTCCCTTCATGCAACTCGAATTCACGGCGTTTCCGCGCGCCACAGAAGGCCGTGGTGCCAGCCGGCGCCTGCGCCGCTCGGGCCGCGCCCCGGGCATCGTCTATGGCGGAACTGCCACGCCGCAACCCATCGAGCTTGATCACAACGCGCTTTTTCACGCGTTGCGCAACGAAGCGTTCCACGCATCCATCCTGACCATGAAGCTCGAGGGCACCTCGGGCAAGGTGTTGCTGCGTGATGTGCAGATGCATCCGTTCAAGAACGAGATCCTGCATGTCGACTTCCAGCGCATCGACGAGAACAAGAAGATCCACATGAAGGTGCCGCTGCACTTCGTGAACGGCGAGGCGTCTCCGGCTGTGAAGCTCGCGGGCGCCATCGTGAGCCATGTCAAGGCCGAGCTCGACTTGGCGTGCCTGCCACGCGATCTGCCGGAATTCATCGAGGTGGATCTTTCGAGCCTCGAAGCGGGTGGGTCCATCCACGTGTCGGCGCTGAAGCTTCCTCAAGGCGTGACCGCGGTGTCGCGCGGCAAGACCGATCCGGTGGTGGCCACCGCGGTCGTTCCGCGTGGTCTGGTTGAAGCCGAGGAAGTGGTGGAGAGCGCCGAAGCGGCACCCGCGCCCGATGCAACCAAGGCCGCCGAGCCCAAAGCCGGCGACAAGAAGGAAGCGAAGCCAGGCGACAAGGTGGAAGCGAAGCCAAGCGACAAGAAGGAAGCGAAACCGGGCGACAAGAAGGAAGCCGGGAAGGGCGACAAGAAGAAGTAAGCGCACGCCGCGTCCCAAGCAACCGGGCCTGCCGCGTGACTGGCGGCGGGCCTTTTTATTGGCGCGTACCATTTTCGCAGGGCCATGGCAACGCCGATTCGACTGGTGGTGGGTCTGGGAAACCCCGGACGCGAGCACGACGGGACCCGCCATAACACGGGTTTCTGGTTTGCCAACGCCCTGGTTCAGCGGCTTTCCGGCAGTTTTGCGAACGAAGCCAGGTTCTTCGGTGCCGTTGCGCGCGGCGCGGGCGACGTACGAATTCTGAAGCCCGGCACCTACATGAATCTAAGCGGCCGTGCCGTCTCCGCACTCACCCGCTTTTTCGATATCGAGCCTGCGGAAATTCTGGTCGCGCACGACGAGCTCGACTTGAAGCCGGGCAGCATCAAGATGAAATTCGGTGGCGGAAGCGCCGGCCATAATGGCTTGCGCGACATCACCGCGCACCTGGCTACTGCCGATTTCTGGCGCCTGCGGATCGGGATCGGGCATCCGCGCGACTCGGACATCCCGCAGCAGCCGGTGGTGGACTACGTGCTGCGTCCTCCACGGACAGAAGAGCGCGGGCCGATCGATGACGCCGTCGGGCGCGGTGTCGAAGCCTGGCCGGCCATTGCCGCGGGCGACTTCGAGCGCGCAATGCTCGAGCTTCATACACGCAAGGAAACGTCATGAGCTTGAAATGCGGCATCGTCGGATTGCCCAACGTGGGGAAGTCGACGCTTTTCAATGCCCTCACCAAGGCGGGAATCGCCGCCGAGAACTATCCCTTTTGCACCATCGAGCCGAACGTGGGCATTGTCGAGGTGCCTGACCCGCGGCTTCTTAGTCTCGCGCGGATCGCGAAGCCGGAGAAGGTGTTGCCGGCAGTGGTGGAGTTCGTCGACATCGCGGGGTTGGTCGCCGGCGCGTCCAAAGGCGAAGGTCTTGGCAACAAGTTCCTCGCTACCATTCGCGAGACCGACGCCATCGCCCATGTGGTTCGCTGTTTCGAGGACGAGAATGTCGTTCACGTCTCGGGCAAGGTGAATCCGGTTTCCGATATCGAGACCATCAACACCGAGCTCGCGCTGGCCGACCTTGCGACCGTCGACAAGCAACTCGCAAAGTACGAAAAGTCCGCGCGCGCCGGGGGCGACAAGGAAGCGCAACGATTGGTCGCCGCATTGAAGAAAGTCGAAGGCGTGCTGAACGAGGGTCGGCCGGCGCGCACCGCGGATCTTTATGCGGAGGAAATCGCGATCCTGCGCCCCCTCTTCCTGCTCACGATGAAGCCGGCGATGTACGTCGCCAATGTCGCCGAGCGCGGCTTTCACGATAACCCTTTGCTCGCCGAGGTGGAGCGGCACGCCGCGGCCGAAGGCGCGCCGGTGGTGCCGGTATGCGCCGCGCTCGAGGCGGAGATCGCGGATCTGGAGGGCGAGGACAAGCTTGCATTCCTGCTCGATCTTGGCCTCGACGAGCCGGGGCTCGACCGGGTGATCCATGCCGGATACAAGCTGCTCCGACTGCAGACCTACTTCACCGCGGGTCCCAAGGAAGTGCGAGCATGGACCATCCACGTCGGCGATACGGCCCCGCAGGCCGCGAGCGTGATCCATACCGATTTCGAAAAAGGTTTCATCCGTGCCGAAGTGATCGCGTTCGACGATTTCCTCGCGAGCAAGGGCGAGCATGGCGCCAAGGACGCGGGCAAGATGCGCCTCGAAGGCAAGGAATACGTGGTCAAGGATGGCGACGTCATGCACTTCCGATTCAATGTCTGAAGCGTGCAGCGAAGCGTTCATCCGGCGGTTCTCGTTCGCGCTGGACGTTCGGACGTCGAATGAACGCACGCAAATGGATGGGAGCGGCCCCCGACGCGAGCCTGCCGATGTCATCGACCTGATTGCACAACCGCTGCGTACCCGCCAACACAGATGGCATCACCACCATCGGCGGAAGACTGCCACGCCGATGCGCGCATCCTGGAGCCGGAGAGAATGACATGACCACAGGTAATTTCGATGCCCGGGCGGCCACCTGGGATGACGACCCGCTGAAGGTCGAGCGGGCCAATGCGATCGCGGCGGCCATTGTGCGCGAAGTGCCGCTGGTGGCCGGAATGCGCGCGCTTGAATATGGCTGCGGGACCGGACTGCTGAGCTTTGCGCTGCGCACGCACTTCGCTGACATCACCATGGCCGACGTGTCGGACGGAATGCTGGCGGTTGCGAATGCCAAAATCGATGCTGCAGGCGGACGCGATCACCTGGAGGCGATCAAGCTCGATCTTCTCCTCGAGACCGTGCCAGGCAAGCGCTTCGACATCATCTATTCAGCGATGACGCTCCATCACATTCCGGACACCGACGCGATCCTGCGCCGCTTCCAAGAGCAGCTTGTCCGCTCCGGGATCCTTTGCATCGCTGATCTCGACACCGAAGACGGATCGTTCCACGGGGCGGGCTTTGATGGGCATCTTGGGTTCGACCGGGCCGAGCTCACCGCGCGGGCGCTAGATGCGGGATTCGCAAAAGTCCGCTTCACCACGGCGTTCGAAATGAACAAGACAGTGAATGGCAAGAACCAGACCTTTCCGGTGTTCCTGATGGTAGCGGGCACGGCATGAGCGCCGATGGCAACGCGGATTCATGCCAATGTCGTTGTTCGACTACGTGACGGCATTGCGCCTGCGTCACCGATTACGTGTCCGGGCAATGGTCGTCCTCGCGACCGCGAGCCTGATCGCAAGTTGTGCGGGCATTGCGCAGCGCCCCGCCCCACCGCGGGTGGAAGTGGCCGGGTTGCAAGGCGCGATGCTCGCCGGCAATGCACTCACCCTGGTAGTGGCGCTGAAGGTCACCAATCCGAACCCGTTTCCGATTGCCGTCGACACCCTCGAGGCCGATGTCACCCTCGAAGGTACGCCGGCGGCCACGGGACGGCTCCCGGCCCCGGTCACTCTGGCGGCGAGCGGGGAAACGCGCGTCGATGTCGAAACCCGCGCCGATGTCCGCGTGCTGACGGGATTGCTCGAGCGCATTCTGCGTCGCGGTCGACTGAACTACGAGATTACCGGCTTCCTGGTCGCGCTGGATGGACGTCGATTGAACTTCAGCAAACGCGGAGATTTGAACGCCGGCGATCTTTTGGGACGCCGGCAATGACCACCCTGAAATTCACCAAGATGCACGGGCTCGGCAACGATTTCGTGGTATTCGATGCGGTGCGCCAGCGCGTCGAGTTGACCAGGGAACAGTTGCAGCTCCTCGCCGATCGGCGCTTTGGCGTGGGGTGTGACCAGATTCTGCTGGTCGAGCGGCCCAGGCACGCCGATGCGGATTTTCGCTACCGCATCTTCAACGCCGATGGCTCTGAAGTGGAGCAATGCGGCAACGGCGCGCGCTGCTTTGTCAAATTCGTTTGCGACCACGGGCTCACGACTCAAGGTGTGATGCGCGTCGAAACGGCGGGAGGCATGATCTTCCCGGAGATCCTCGACGATGGCGAGGTTCGGGTGGACATGGGCCGGCCGCGCTTTTTACCCGCCGAAGTCCCGTTCCAGGCCGCCGGCGATTCGATCATCCATCGCCTCACGGTCGATGGCGACGCGCTGGAGCTCACCGTGCTGTCCATGGGCAATCCGCACGCAGTGCAGGTGGTCAGGGACGTCGATTCCGCGCCCGTGACTACGCAGGGACCGCGCCTCGAGCACCATCCGCGTTTTCCGCAAGGCGTGAATGCCGGCTACATGGAGATAGTCGATCGCGATACCATTGCGCTGCGTGTGTGGGAACGCGGCGCCGGGGAAACGATGGCCTGTGGTACGGGCGCCTGTGCTGCAGTCGTTGCCGGGATCCGGCGGGGCTTGCTGGCATCGCCCGTCACGGTGCGAACGCGCGGCGGTGTTCTGGTCATCGACTGGCCGGCGGTTGACGCGGCGGTGCAAATGACGGGTCCCGCCGTCACCGTGTTCGAAGGCGAATGGCACGTACCCGCACCGGAGGTTCTCCGGCCGGTGCATGATAAAACCGGAAGAGGATAGGAATTCACGCGGATGGACGCCGATGCGGTCGCCGAATATCTCAAGCAGAACCCACGCTTTTTCGAGGACTATGCCGATCTTGTTGCGGAGTTCTTTGTTCCGCATCCGCATGGTGGCCATGCCATTCCCATCGCCGAGCGCCAGATCATCGCGCTGCGCGAAAAAAACCTGGAGCTCGAAAATCGCCTGCGCGAGTTGATCCGGTTCGGCAGCGAAAATGATGGGATCAGCGAAAAGCTGCACCGCTCCACCCTTGCGCTATTTGCGGCGCCTGATCTCGAGACCACACTCGCCGTTCTCTACCAGAGCCTCACGGAAGATTTTGGCGTGCCTCACGTTGCCTCGCGACTGTGGGGCAAGGTGCCGGAGCGCTCGTATCTCCCCGAGCTCGCGGCCACGAGCCATGAGCTGCGTCAATACACCGACCAGCTCGGCGCGCCCTACTGCGGTCCGAACCCGCCGTTCGAGGCGCGCGACTGGTTCGAGGATGGCGAATCCTCGCGCTCCTACGCATTCCTGCCGTTACGAACGGCGCACACGTTTGGATTGCTCGGGCTCAGCAGCGACGACCCGGATCGCTTCTTTGCCGGTATGGGCACGATGTACCTGACCCGGCTCGCCGAGCTCGCGAGTGTCGCCACGGCGCGGTATTTACCGGCGGTCTGATGCGCGGATCGGGACGCAACCCGCAGCACACTCCGTACTCGGCATGATCAAGGCAACGGCGCCGTCGTTATCCTCTGCCAATGCGGCGCAGGTGGGTGAGTTCGCGGCCCACCTGGAGGGACGACCGGCGCTCACGCGGGACGCCTACGTGCGCGATGTGCGCGCGCTGGCCGGGCTTGCCGGGGACGACGACATCGCCTTGTTGCAGCCACCGGCCTTGCGCCGAATACTGGCCACACTCCATGCGCGCGGACTGTCCGGACGCAGTCTCGCCCGCACGCTGTCGTCATGGCGCGCGTTTTATCGCTTCCTGCTCGAGCGCGACGGCACGGTACGCGAGAATCCGTGCAGCGGTCTCAAGGCGCCGAAGTCCCCGAAGCGCCTGCCCTCGGCGCTCTCTCCCGACGAAGCGGTCCAGCTTGTCACCATTGCCGCAGACGATCCGCTCGCCGTGAGGGATCGTGCGCTGTTCGAGCTCGCCTATTCGTCCGGTCTCCGACTTGCCGAGCTGGCCGGACTTGATCTTGGTCGCGTCGATCTCGCAACGGGGGAAGTTCGCGTCTGGGGCAAAGGTGCCAAGGAGCGGATCGTGCCCGTCGGGGGGCCTGCGCGCGACGCCGTAGCAGCGTGGCTGGTCGTGAGAGAGGGACTTGCCACGGCCGCCGAGACCGCACTTTTTGTCGGCAAGCGCGGAACACGCATCACCCGCCGCGCGATCGAGCGCCGGCTTGCGCAATGGGCCATCCGCCAGGGCATCAACCGGCACGTTTATCCGCACATGCTGAGGCATTCGTTTGCCTCGCACGTACTGCAATCGTCGGGGGACCTTCGCGCGGTGCAGGAAATGCTCGGGCACGCGAGCATTGCGAGCACCCAGGTCTACACCCACCTGGATTTCCAGTATCTCGCCAAGGTCTACGATCAGGCGCACCCGCGAGCGAAGAAGCGCCGCGGCAAGTAATTGGGGTCAGAGACGAATTTCGCCATGCGGCGAGTATGCGTGGGGGCGCAGCAAGCGAAACTCGTCTCTGACCCTACGACAATACGCGGGCGCGATCACACCGGATTGCTGAGTTGCTCGACCTCGATGGCGGCGGCGAGCTGGGCGAGCCGCGCGACCACGCCGTAAGCGTAGAAGCGGTTGGGCGGGCAGCCCGCGGGTCCGCCGAGATCCGGAATGCAGGGTGTTTCGAAGGCGAGCGGCACGAACTCCGCTCCGGGCGCGTTCAGATTTTCGTCCTTGCCACGCGAAGTGTGCACCCGATAGAAACCGCCGACCACGAACCGGTCGATCATGTACACCACCGGCTCGGCGATGGCGTCATTGATCGACTCGAAGGTCGGCACGCCTTCCTGGATGATCACCGAGCTCACTTCGAGCCCCTCTTTGATCACCGACATCTTGTTGCGCTGCTTGCGGTTGAGACCTGTCACTTCCGACGCATCGCGCACCGTCATGATGCCCATGCCGTAGGTGCCGGCATCGG
>JANXZT010000416.1 GCA_025355395.1 Betaproteobacteria bacterium | reverse complement strand
AGCTGGCAGAAATAAAACGGGTAGTCGCGCCCGTCGCGGTCGCGCCAGTGTTCAAGGAGCCGCCGCGTCACCGTGGTGATGCCCGGACAATCAGCGGCGCGCCACGCGTCCACGCGTTCCCGGATGGCATTGACGAGGTCTAGCGGCTCCGTGCGGCGGGTATTGTTGCGGGTGTCGAAAATCTCGTAGCCGGCGCTGCGCCGGCCTTCGCGGAGGAGCAACGCGCCATCGCGGGCGTGCTCCCAGTGCCGGGTCGGCCGATCGTATGGCGAGTTGACGATCAGCGACTTGGGCGCGGACATCGGTCAGCCTGTCTCACAGGGCGAAGAAATGAACGATATGGGAGCTCGCGAGGGCTGCAAGGCGCCGCGATCATGGCATGCCGAAAGCGGAGAGCCGCTCGCAGGTCCGCGCAAGGCTCGGAGCGCATTCGCTCGCCCGGCCGACATCCCACGCGTCGCGGACGAATTGCGACATGCGCGCGTTGTAGGCGGGGCCCACCTGGTTCGCGGAACCCTTAGCGGGCGCCAACTCTTCGCGCAGTCTCCGCTTACGACACTTGCGCGCAAGGTTGACCAGCGCTCGCTTGGGGTCGATTTCGAGTTCCGGCTGCCGGCTGACGCTGCCGCTGGAAACTCCGAGCATGGCGGCAATGGCATCTCGGTCGGCGAGTAACCACGCCTCGGTTTCCCTGACCGCCACTCGCAAGAGCAGTGAGCCGGGCATTTGAACTGCCCCCCAATCGGCGAGCAAAGCGGGCGGGCAAACGTAGCGGTCGAGGTCGGTCACGACGAGATGGGGCAGCACCCGGCTCGCGCCGCGATACTTCGACAAGCCGGCGCGCATGTTCCCGGACCCGCGCGTGATCACACTCCGATTGACAGTGAGTCGATTGCCGATCGAGGCAACTACCTTGCGCAGGACCACATCGGTCAATTCATCCTCTACGACGAGGACTATTTCGGTCGGACGCGTCACTGCCCGAAAAGCGCAAGCTGGTCGATATTCGCGGGCTTCACCTTGGGCAGCACGGCCTCCGCAATCGAATAGCCCGCGGCAATCAGCGCCTTGTCTTCCTCAGAGGCTTCGAGCACCTTGGTCCCGTCCTGGCCCGGCTCCAGCCGCACGACCTCCCTGGCATCGATTCCCTTATCCTGCAGCAATGCCTCGCTGTGCGTCGTGATGAATACCTGCCGCCGATACTTGGCTTGTCGTTGCATCTGCCAGATCAAGGGATGAATCCGCCTGACAATGTCTTCGTTGAGAGAAAGCTCGGGCTCTTCGAGCAGCAGCAGCGAATCGCCCTCCAGCAGGCTCCACATGATGCCGAGCAGCCGCAGCGTACCGTCCGAAAATTGGTCCTCCCGCTGCCAGCCGGCATCGGGGCGCCAGTGTTGGTAAAGGGCCTCGAGGTGGGGAGCCCCGGTTGACGGGTCCTGGACGAACCTAAGATTGATCATGTTCGGCACGCAGACCTTCAGAACCTGCTCGATGCGGGCGAGCCGTGCGGTGCGAGTCCTTTCCGTCGTTTTGGCGATGCGTTCCAGAAACGCCTGCCCGAACGGGTCGCTTTCCAGGCGATACCCCCCGAGCTGATCCGCGTGCTTCAGCAATTGCGGCACAAGATGCAGATAAGTGATCGATGCAAGGAAACTCGCCACGTCGCGAAAGTCGCGGTTGGTGCTGATCTGTTCCAGAAAGGTCTGGGTCAGCCGATCCGGGTCCTCCTGGTCTTTCTGATTCGGGCGATCGAAGATCACCTTCCCGCTGTGAAGATCTTCGACCCGCTCCCGGCTGACCAGCACCCGGTGTCGGCCCTTTGCCTCGCCCTTGAACGCCAGGGCGTAGCGCCAAGTCGGCGCGTCGTCGACCCGCTCTGCGATCTCGATCTCGATCAGGACTTCGGGATCCTTACGCGCCAGCAGGCAGCGCAGCTTGGCGATACCGCCGCGATCTTTCACGCTTTTCTGCAGCCCGCCACCGTCCGGCCGCGCAACGTCGCGCAGGAACCGGAACACGTCGAGCAGATTGGACTTTCCCGAGGCGTTCGGACCGATGATGTACGCACGCTCACGTAGCGCCACCTCGGCAGTCTTGAAGTTGCGCCAATTCTTAAGCTTTAGCCGACTGATCAGCATTACCCAAGCTCCATGATCTTGAGCGATTCTATTCCGCGGTCGTCCACGATCTTGACGGCCACCTTGCGGTATTCGCCGGCCTCGAACGGCAGTGAGACGGTGCCGTGAAAATGCTCCAGCAGATCCTCGTTGAGCTCCGCCCTGATGTCCCGGCGCAGCCTGTTCCAGCCGTCCTTGGCGCCGGCCAGCGGCAGGAACACCTGGCGGGGAAATAGCGAGCGCTCGTCGTAGTCGGTGTCGAGCAGCCACATGGCGATCTTGCCCTTGCCGCCCGAGATGAGCTCGCCTTTTGCGGTATCGAAGTAGTCGAACCCGTTGACCTCGACCTCATACTTCCCGTCCTGGCGTTTGCGCACGTCCACGTCGGGCTGCCCCATCAGCCAGAAGCTCTGGTTCGTGGAACGGGCCTTGCGCAGATCGTCGGTCAGGAGATCGGTGTTCATCTGCGCGCGCAACAACGTGACGCCCGGCCAGCGCGTCTCGTCGATATCCTTGTGCGCTTCCGGATCGAACATGAAGGCGGCGAAGACGATGAATTTCGGTGCAGGGCGCAGCTTCTCGGCCTCGGTAAGCGCCTGCGCGACCTGCCGCTGCTCGAGAGCTGCGTGCTCGGGGCCGAAGCTCACGACGACCCGCTCGCCCCCGCCGTTGTTACTCTCGGCCATCGTACCGGTGGCATGCAGCCAGCGTGTGTCGGGCAACGTGGCGAGCTCGGCGAAGCGCAGCATCTGACCGCCCTTGCCGCGGATACCGGCCTTGAGCAGCTCGTCACGCCACGAATGCTGGCGCGACGATTCGCCCGAACGGGCGATCGCCACGTCCGCCTCCTTCGGCTGCTCCGCTTCGTCGAGTGCGAGCACCGACGGGAATGGCACCGCCTCGACGCTGAACGGCCCCGTGATCCGCAGCTTGTCGCGGGAAACGGCCGGCTTGTCGTAAAGAATCTCCTGCTCGGCGTGCGCGGCAATCGAGGCGTCCATCAGCTTCTGCATCGCCTGCCGCGCGGCGTGGAAGGCGTCGAACGCCGCGTGCGACGTGGAGGGCCAGTCGGCGGGGAAGTCGTACGGCACTTCCCATTCGTGCACTGTCGCGTTTTTCGCGAAATCGAGTGTCTGACCTTTGCGCCCGCCCTCGGTTACGGTGAGCTTCGATTTCGGGGCGTGCTTGCCGAGGGAGCCGCTCAGATCAGCCAGCGCCTTATCGATACTCGGATGCATCCGGCCGTAGATCTCGTCGATCTCCGGATTGTTGGCGATCGACTTCAGCGTGACGTGCGGCACCGTCTGGTAGATGAACCCGCCCCGCAGCCCCTCGTGCGGATACTTGAGTTCGTAGTAGTCGTAGCTCGCCGTCATCAGCCGCTGCTTGGCGAGCGTGACCGCAACGCGCGAAGTATCGCAGGTGATCCAGCGACGGCCCCGTTTTTCGGCAACGAAGGCCGTGGTACCCGAGCCGCAGGTCGGGTCGAGCACGAGGTCGCCGGGGTCGGTGGTCATTAGCAGACAACGGTCGATCGCAAGGGGGTTCGTCTGTACAACATAAACTTTCTTGTCTGCAAACCCGGAAGTCACCGTGTCACCCCAGAAATGCGTGACGGGAACGACCGGAAAGTCATCCAAGAAGCGCACATAACGCAACGTGTCGCCCAAGGCCATTAGCCTTCGAGCTTTCTCAAGCCGTTCCATACCGGTGCGGTCAGTCTTAAATGTACCTTTGCCGGGAGTGAATCTCCGCCCAAGAAATGGAAACGCGGACAGGTCATCACCTTGAGCAGGTCGCTGGCTTGTAATGTTGTCGTGCGAAAAGAGCTTGCCTCTATTTCCTACGAGCTCTTGCCCAGCGTCATCACCAAAGTTCCGGCGGATACCGTCGGCCGATTCGACCCATGTGTATTGGCTCGCTCCCGCCTCACCTATTTCCTTTGCAAAATATAGCTGGTTGTACTTGAGCTTTTCGCGCGAGCGTGCGTACCAAATGAGATAGTCACAGACAGTGGCTAATCCCACAGTCGATGAGCTCGTCGTTTTCCGGTAGATAACAACGCTGACACAATTTTCTGAACCGAATACCTCGTCTAATACGTTCCTTACCAGATGCAAGTTCTCGTCCGAAATTTGTACAAACACGCTCCCCGTCTCGCTCAGCAACTCCCTCGCCAGCAGCAACCTATCCCGCAAATACGTCAGGTAGGAGTGAATCCCCAACTCCCACGTATCGCGGAACGCCTTGATCATTTCCGGTTCCTGCGTCAGGTCCTCGTCCTTGCGGTCCTTGACATCGCGCTTGTTGACGAAGGGCTGGAAATTGGAGCCGTACTTGATCCCGTACGGGGGATCGATGTAGATCATCTGCACCTGCCCCGCCATACCCTCCTTGGTCAGCAGCGAATTCATCACCAGCAGCGAATCGCCAGCGATCAGGCGGTTCGACCAGCCTTTCTCGTGCTTGTAGAAGTCGATCGCATCGCGCAGGGGCAGGTTCTCGAAGGGCGCGGCGAAGAGGTCGGGCTGAAGGCCTCCGCGCTCGCCGGCTTTCATCTTCTTCCGAACAGCAGAAAGGATGCTCGCCGGATCGATGCGCTCGTGCACGTGCAGCGACACCATATCAATCGCAAAACTCGTGCGTTCCGCCTTGCCGGCCCACGCGAGGTAGGGCTGTTGCAGGCGCTTCAATTCCATCAGCGCCGCACGCATCGTCGCGTCGTCGCTTCGCAAGCGTGGCCGGCGGCGCAATC
>JANXZT010000399.1 GCA_025355395.1 Betaproteobacteria bacterium | reverse complement strand
GAACTTGCGGCAATGGCCGTTGTTGTTGCACATCTCGACTGCCTTGGCGAAGCCCTGCGCCGGGTCGCCGCCGGTACCGGGAGCCGTGAGGGTATCCGCCACCGGATCGGCGTGCACGTTCCAGGCCGACCAATCCAGTGCGGTGTCCATCGGCAAGGAATGATGCCCGGGCGGATAACGAAACAACGCGCTGTCGTCCATGCGCGACGGACGCACGATCTTGCCCGGATTCATCATTCCGGCTGGATCGAACAGATCCTTGATCTCGCCAAAGGCACGCGTGAGGCGGGGCCCGAATTGCCATTCCACCCATTCGCTGCGCACCAGGCCATCGCCGTGCTCGCCCGAGAACGCGCCCTTGTATTGCCGCACCATTGCGCTCGCTTCCTCGGCGATCGCGCGCATCTTCGCGGCGCCGTCGCGCCGCATGTCGAGAATGGGTCTCACATGCAGCGTGCCGACGGAGGCATGCGCATACCAAGTGCCGCGCGTGCCATGTTTGTGGAAGACCTGCGTGAGCCGATCGACATATTCGGCGAGATGTTCGAGCGGAACCGCGCAGTCCTCGATGAAGGAGACCGGCTTGCCATCGCCCTTCATGCTCATCATGATGTTGAGACCCGCCTTGCGCACTTCCCAGAGCGCCTTCTGGGGGCCGGCGCCGGTCATCTCCACCACACTTCCGGGCAATCCGCGATCGCTCATCAACTCGACCAACCGGCGCAGGCGCCGCGCTGCATCCTCGAAATCATCGCTCGTGAATTCGACCAGCAGGATGGCTTGAGGCTCGCCGATCAGCGCCGCATCGATTACCGCACGGAACGCTGGATTGACGTGAGCGAGGTCGATCATGGTGCGATCGACGAGCTCGACCGCAGAGGGATTCAGGAGCACGAGATGCTGGGCGCATTCCATCGCTCGGTAGAGCGTCGGAAAGTTCACCACACCGAGCGTGCGATGCCGCGGGAGCGGCGAAAGCTTCAGCGTGAGCGCGCGGCTCCAGGCGAGCGTGCCTTCGCTTCCCACCAGAAGATGGGCGAAGTTGACCGTGTCGTCCGTCGTGTAATGCCGTTCACTTTGCGGATGGAAGACATCGATGTTGTAACCGCCGACGCGCCGCATGACCTTGGGCACCTGCCGCGCGATTTCGTCGTGCTCGCGATCGGCAATGGCGCGCACGCCTGCCAGGAGTTCGCGGACTCGTTGGGGTGCGTCCGTCATCTCGTGCTCCGGCCCGAAGCGCGCCTCGGTGCCATCGCTCAATGTGGCATCGATGGCGTGAACGTTGTGCACCATGTTGCCGTAGGCGACCGAGCGCGAGCCGCACGAGTTGTTGCCCGCCATGCCGCCGATGGTGGCTTGGGCCGATGTGCTTACATCCACCGGAAACCACACCCCTTTGGGACGGAGCCAATCATTGAGCTGGTCGAGCACCACGCCGGGCTCCACCGTCACCGTCATCGCTTCGGCATCGAACCCGAGGATCCGGTTGAGATATTTGCTGTGGTCGATCACGAGCGCCGCGCCGACGGTCTGCCCGCATTGCGAGCTGCCGGCGCCACGCGGTAGTACCGGCACCTTGAGCTGCCGGCACACCTCCAACGTGGCGCGCACATCCTCCGTCGTGCGCGGGATCAGCACACCGAGCGGCTCGATCTGGTAGATCGATGCGTCGGTCGCATACCGTCCGCGCGATGCCGCATCGAACAGCACCTCCCCGGCAACCGCCTGCCGCAAGCGCGTCGCAAGCGCGCCATTCGCAGGCCCGGGATGAAACACCAGTGGTCGAGTGAGCGGCGCGTTCATGCGGCAAGGGTCGCGCAAGGCGTGGAGGCCGCCGCGGTCCGGACGAAAAAAATCAGAGTAGCGAACCGGCGGGGGCGGTCGGCGCCCGCATGGCGTCGAGCACCACCTCGCCCTTGTGGGTGAGATGAGCGCGCAGGATGGCAGCGAGCCGCGCGCCATCGCGGGTTTCGAGCGCCTCCACCATTTCAGCGTGGTCGCGGGCGGCCCGGCTCCACTTATCGTGATCGAAGTTCGACCGAAAGCGCAGGCTCTGCAGGCGCAGATTGAGCCGCCGATACACGTCGGTCAGCAGGCGGTTGCGCGCGGCCCGGTTGATGCAATCGTGGATCGCGTGATTGATGCGGTAATAGCTCGGCAGGTCGCGCCGCGCGTGGCAGGCGAGCATCTCGAAAGTCAGGGCCTTGATCTCGGCGATTTCTTCAGACGTAATGTGGCGGCACGCGAGCTCCCCGGAAAAAGCCTCGAGGCCGCTCATGACCTCGAAACTTTCCGCGATATCGGCTTCGGAAAGCGCGACGACTTGGGCGCCGTGGTTGGGCCGCAGTGCCACCAACCCGTCGGCTGCGAGCAGCCGCAGCGCCTCCCGCAGCGGTGTGCGCGAGACGCCCAGGCGATCGCCGAGCGCGCGTTCGTTCAACCGTGCGCCGGGGAGGAGATCGCCTTCGGTAATGAGCTCGCGCAGGCGCTCCGCCACCCATGCCGGCAGCGTCGTGCCATTGGCCGGGGCCGCAATGGTGGCGCCGGCCGCCGTGCCCGCAGGCCCGCGGCCGGTGTCACGCGCGCCGCGGTCGGAGGAGGCGCCGGCGGACGTGTTCTGGAGCTCGGTGTCGCGCAGAACATTCATTTGTATACCGTCACTGACCTTCGCATTCGCGGCATCCAGAACTGGGCGGGTGGCGGGCGCACCTTGAATCACAATGATTATACGCAAAGCGCGGCCGACCGCAGCCTTGCGCAGGAGCGACAAACTTGGGTAGGATGCGGACTTGTATACCAAAGCCGCGCGGAGCTTTGCGCCGCGGGCTCTTCGCGCAGGGACCCATGATTCCCCTCCTTCGCCGGCCGTCCGGCCGCCATTTCCTGCAGATTCCCGGTCCGACGAATGTTCCCGACCGGGTGCTGCGGGCGATCGATTACCCCACCATCGACCACCGTGGGCCGGAGTTCGGGGCGCTCGGCAAGGCAGTGCTCGCCGGCATGAAGCGCGTGTTCAAGACCCAGGCCGACGTGGTGATCTACGGCGCCTCGGGGACGGGTGCGTGGGAAGCGGCCTTCGTCAACACGCTATCGCCCGGTGATCGGGTGCTCATGGTCGAAACGGGGCAATTCTCCACCTTGTGGAAAAAGCTTGCGGAGCGCTTTGGGCTCGCGGTGGAATGGATTCCCGGTGATTGGCGGCACGGCGCAGACCCGGCAACGATCGAGGCGCATCTGCACGCCGACAGCGCTCATGCGATCAAGGCTGTCTGCGTCGTTCATAACGAAACCTCGACCGGAGCAGTGACGCGGGTCCCCGCGGTGCGCGAAGCGATCGACCGCACCGGACATCCGGCGTTGCTATTGGTCGATACCATCTCTTCGCTCGGCTCGATCGATTACCGCCATGACGAGTGGGGCGTCGATGTCTCCATTTCGGGTTCCCAGAAAGGGCTGATGCTGCCGCCGGGCCTGTCGTTCAATGCGATCAGCGCGAAGGCCCTTGCTGCCAACAGGAGCGCACAATTGCCG
>JANXZT010000387.1 GCA_025355395.1 Betaproteobacteria bacterium | reverse complement strand
AGAATCGTCGCGCTCCGCCCGCGATTCTTGGGTATCTCTACCCGTAAATATCAAGGTCCACTTTTTGCGGACCCCGTTAGGAAGAAGACCATGCGGTACACCACATTGTCCAGGCGCGACTCGAGGATCCGCATCAGGTTCTCGCCGGTCGACCCTTTGCCCTTCGCCGCCCGCTGGAAGCAAAGGCGGAACTGCCGCTCGAGGATGCCGTAGGTGCGACGCAGCTTCTGCTTTTCGCGGAGCTGCTTGCCATAATCCGACATTCGCATCCCGGACTTCACGCCGTGCTGGCCGGGCTTGGTGTCGAGCTTGCACTTGGAGTCGAGTGAACGACGCGCGCTTTTCAGGAAAAGGTCAGTGCCTTCCCGTCGCGCCAGCTTGCATTTCGGTCCGAGGTATCGAGCCATAATTTCCTTTCGGTCAAAAGTAGACACCTGCTTTTGACCGCTTCAGTTACCTGCAAATCGCGGCTCATTTGACAACTGAGGCACGACGATTTACAGATTAAAAATCACAAAAAAATCGTCAAATCCGACGGCGCTTTGGCGGTCGGCAGCCGTTGTGCGGAATCGGCGTCACGTCCGAGATGCTGGTGATCTTCATGCCCAGCGCATTGAGGGCGCGCACGGCCGATTCGCGCCCCGGGCCCGGGCCCTTGATGCGCACTTCGAGGTTTTTTACGCCGTATTCCACGGCCACGCGACCCGCGCGCTCGGCGGCAACCTGCGCCGCGAACGGAGTGGACTTGCGCGAGCCCTTGAAGCCCGCGCCGCCGGAAGTCGCCCACGACAACGCATTGCCCTGGCGGTCGGTGATCGTGATGATCGTGTTGTTGAACGACGCGTGGATATGCGCGATGCCTTCCGCGACGTTCTTCTTGACCTTCTTCCGGACGCGTGCGCCGGGCTTCGGGTTCTGCGACTGTGTTGCCATGCTGTTTATCCTTGAGCGTTACTTGGTGGCCGGCTATTTGGTTGCCGGCTTGCTGGCGGCCGGCTTCGAGCTCATGCCGGAGCGCGACTTCTTCGGCCCCTTGCGGGTGCGGGCGTTGGTGCGCGTGCGCTGCCCGCGCACCGGCAATCCACGCCGATGCCGGACCCCGCGGTAGCAGCCGAGGTCCATCAGCCGCTTGATGCTCATCGTCACTTCACGGCGAAGATCGCCCTCGATGGTGAACTTGCCGATCTGCTCGCGCAGCTTGTCCATCTCTGCGTCGGACAGGTCCTTGACCTTGGCCGCGGGCAATACCCCGGCCGCAACGCAAATGGCGCGCGCACGCGGACGGCCGATGCCATAGATCGCGGTCAGCGCAATCTCCGCGTGTTGATGGTTCGGAATGTTGACGCCTGCAATACGGGCCATGTCTTTCCTCGCTTCGCTCGGTGCTTTGTGCTGTCAGCTTTCAGCCGTCAGCCAAAGCGTTGCTCGTTGATGCATTGTCGTTGCTAAAGAGCTGGTAGCTCTGGTGCTGCCAGCCGATCACCCTTGCCGCTGCTTGTGGCGCGGGTCCGTGCAAATGACGCGCACCACGCCGTGCCGCCGGACGATCTTGCAGTTGCGGCAGATTTTCTTGACTGAAGCGAGCACTTTCATGGTGTCCCCTGAATCATTTCGCGCGGAAAATGATCCGCGCCCGTGACAAGTCGTAAGGCGTCATATCCACAGTTACCTTGTCGCCCGGCAGGATCTTGATGTAGTGCATGCGCATCTTTCCCGAGATGTGTCCGAGCACCACATGTCCGTTCTCGAGCTTCACCCGAAAAGTCGCATTCGGGAGCATCTCGAGAATCTCCCCCTGCATCTGGATCGTTTCTTCCTTCGACATCAGCGCGTGGGAATCCCACCCTTGAAGTTCGCCTTGCGCAACAGCGACTCGTACTGCTGCGACATGAGGTAAGCCTGAACCTGGGTCATGAAATCCATCGTCACGACCACAATGATCAGCAACGAGGTGCCCCCGAAGTAGAACGGCACCTGCTTCCAGGCGATCAGGAAATTCGGGACGAAGCACACCACCACAAGGTAGAGCGAGCCGAGCAGCGTCAGACGCAGGGTGATGCGCTCGATATAGCGCGCGGTCTGGTCGCCCGGGCGGTATCCGGGAATGAAGGCCCCGCTCTTTTTCAGGTTCTCTGCCGTCTCCTTCGGGTTGTATTGCAGCGCCGTGTAGAAAAAGCAGAAGAAGATGATGGCCGACGCATAGAGAATCTCATGCACCGGCTGACCCGGCCCGAGCGCAGTCGCCAAGTCACGCAACCAGATTCCGCCCTCGCCACTGCCGAACCACTGTGCCAGCGTTGCCGGGAACAGGATGATCGAGGAGGCGAAGATCGGCGGAATCACGCCCGCCATGTTGAGCTTGAGCGGCAAGTGCGAGCTTTGGCCTTGATAAACCTTGTTGCCCACCTGGCGCTTGGCGTAGTTGACCAGAATCTTGCGCAGCGCCCGCTCGACAAACACCACGAATCCGGTCACCACTACCACCAGCGCGGCGATCCCGAGCACCAACGGAATCGAATAAGCGCCGGTTCGCGCCTGCTCCAGCGTGAGGCCGATGGCGTGCGGCAACCCCGATGCGATGCCGGCGAAGATGATGAGCGAGATGCCGTTGCCGAGGCCCCGCTCGGTGATCTGCTCGCCCAGCCACATCAGGAACATCGTGCCCGTGACCAGGGTGACGGCGCTCACCAGCCGGAATGCGAGACCGGGATCGATCACGAGGTTGGGCTGCGCCTCGAGTGCGACCGAGATGCCAAGGGCCTGAAAGAACGCGAGCCCGAGTGTTGCATACCGCGTGTATTGCGTGATCTTGCGGCGGCCTGCTTCGCCCTCCTTCTTCAACGCCTCGAGCGACGGAACCACCACCGTGCAAAGCTGCATGATGATGGACGCCGATATGTACGGCATGATGCCGAGCGCGAGAATCGAGAAGCGCTGCAGCGCGCCGCCCGAAAATACGTTGAAAAGGCCGAGGATGCCGCCTTGCTGGTTTCGGAACAGCTCGTCGAGCACGCCGG